>CAZYTB010000061.1:0-14670 GCA_964650375.1 uncultured Campylobacterales bacterium
TTCTCACCGCTACACCAATTCTTTCACCTACATTAATTAAAGAGAGATTATGAAAAAAGTTCAGTTTACAAATAAATACATAGCATATCTTTTTGTGCTTCCCCAGATAGCCATAATACTTGTATTTTTTATATGGCCATCTATAATGTCAGTTTATTACTCTTTTATACAACAAGATGCTTTTGGTGTTCATTCTACTTTTGTATGGTTTCAAAATTACAAGGATGTTCTTTTTAGTTCTGATTATTACTCTAGCATAGTTTTTACTGTTATTTTTTCAGCTCTCGTTACACTTTTTTCACTAAGCGTTGGACTGTTGCTTGCATACAAAACAAACAATATCATCAGAAGTAAAGGACTTTACAGAACTTTACTCATGTGGCCTTATGCAATAGCACCTGCTGTTGTTGGGCTAATTGCAACATTCTTTTTTAGCGAAAGCCATGGTATTTTATATAACTTTCTAAATAACTTAGGGTGGAATTTTAATCCTAAAAGTGATCCATATGATGCACAAGCAATGCTTGTTTTTATAGCATCTTGGAAACAAATAAGCGTAAATTTTATATTTTTTCTCTCTGGTCTTCAGGGTATTCCAAAATCAATAATGGAAGCTTCCTTCATAGATTGCAAGAGTAATATAAAAAGATTTTGGACTATTGTATTTCCATTGTTGGCTCCAACAACTTTTTTTCTATTGGTTACAAATATAACTTATTCATTTTTCGATACATTTGGTATGATAGATACAACAACAAGAGGCACTCCTATGGGCGAGACAAAAACACTTGCGTATAAGATATATCTAGATGGATTTCTAGGCCAAGATATCGGTGGCTCATCAGCTCAATCAGTTATACTTATGTTGTTTGTACTAATTATAACTATTTTTCAATTTAGATATTTAGAAAAAAGGATTCATTATTAAATCAATTTCTTACACAAATATTTTTTCACATGTTTTACTGATAATAGCATGTCTAATGTTTTTGGTTCCTGTTTGGGTAATATTTGCATCTTCCACTCAAACTCCAGAAGTTATTTTAAATAATGGCTTACAATTTATTTTAGGCAATAACTTTACACATACTTACAAAAGTATTTTATTTGACCATAAAGGATATACAGCAAATGTAACGGCTCTTAGGATGCTATTGAATTCATTTATTCTTGCTCTTGGTTTTGCTATAGGTAAAGTCGTCATCTCTTCTATGGCAGCTTATGCGATTGTGTATTTTAGATTTAAGTTGGCTAACTTTCTTTTTTGGCTTATATTTTTGACTTTATTGTTACCAATACAGGTGAGAATTGTTCCATCTTTTGAAGTTTTAGCACATTTAAATCTTTTAAATAGTTATACTGGTTTAATATTACCTCTTATAGCATCAGCTACTGGTACTTTTTTCTTTAGGCAGTTCTATAAAACAGTCCCTGAAGAGCTTTTGGAAGCCGCAAAAATGGATGGAGCAAATAGTTGGCATTTTTTTATTGACATATTAGTGCCTCTATCTAAAACTATGATGGCTGCACTGTTTATCGTTATGTTTATAGTAGGGTGGAATCAATATCTATGGCCTATCATGATGACAACTAAGCCAGAATATAACACAATACTTCTTGGAATAAAAGAAGTATATCAAAGTAATTTTGAAGGAAGTTATTTGCCAGAATACAATAGAGCATTTGCTATGATAATTGTAGCCTTGATTATCCCTGTTTCTATGGTTATATTTTTTCAAAGGTGGTTTGTAAGAGGTTTAGTAGATTCAGAAAAATAAGGAAAAAAATGTCGTATTTGAATATAAAAAATGTCATAAAAAGTTATAACAAAAAAAATAATATAATCAAAGATATAAGCCTAGAAGTTGAAGAAGGAGAGTTTTTGGTTATCGTAGGACCGAGTGGGTGCGGTAAGTCAACACTTTTAAGAATGATAGCAGGATTAGAAGATATTAATGAGGGCACCATAGAGATTAAAGATAAAATCATAAATAACATACCACCAGCAAATAGAGATATAGCTATGGTATTTCAAAATTATGCATTATATCCACATATGAATGTTGAGCAAAACCTTTCTTATGGTTTAAAAAATAGAAAAATGCCAAAACAAGAGATAGCTATAAAAGTTAAAGAGATAGCTACATTATTGCAAATTGAAGAGTTGCTTAAACGAAAACCAAGCGAACTTAGTGGTGGACAAAGACAAAGAGTTGCAATGGGTAGGGCAATCATCAGAGAACCAAAAGTATTTTTATTTGATGAGCCTCTTTCAAATCTTGATGCAAAATTGAGAAATCAAATGAGAATAGAGATAAGAAAACTACATAATAAGTTAAAAATAACTTCAATATATGTCACTCACGATCAAACTGAAGCTATGACTATGGCTGATCGAATTGTAGTTTTAAATAATGGAAAAATAGAACAAGTTGGGTCTCCTGATGAAATCTATGATAATCCTGAAACACTTTTTGTGTCTAAATTTATGGGAATCCCACCTATGAATATCTTTAAAAGAGTAATAAAAGATGGAGCTATTTCGTTTTGTAATAATAGTATAAAATTTGATAAATACATACAAGATGGCGAGATATATATCGGAATAAGAGCTGAAGATATTTCGCTAAGTCCTATAAAGGATAGTATAGAATTAGATATAGAAATAGACTTGATTGAGAGATTGGGAAGTGAAAGCTTAATTTATACAATATTGGAAGATGATATTGCCATCATTAAAACAGATAAAACTTTAGACAAAAAATTAAAATCAATAAAAATATATATTGATACCAAAAAAAAATATCTATTTTCGACAGAAAATGAAAAGAGAATTTTATAAACTAAATAATCGTGGCTTTAAGAGGTAAACGAAGATTCTTTGTCGGCAAGGTTGCCGACAAAGAAAAAAAATGCTTTTAGAACATAAACCAGGCATTAAGGTACAGATTGTTATTGTCAGAAGCATTTGTGGTTGTACCTCCAAACTTACTGTATGAATTATATTGTAAAGACAGTCTAATTTTATATGTTGGAAGATAGTCTAGTTCAAAGGTTGTTCCAGTAGCATCATTTCCTGAAAGACCGGCTGAATTTGATGATGTCATATAGTTAAATGTAGCACCATATTTGTGATTGTAATAGTAGCTAATTTTGGCATTAGTAGTGTCTGATGTTTGATCAACTCCAGGCATACTAGCATTTAGCGTTTGTGTTTCCCAGATTTTGCTTGCAGTTGCAGTGATTAGATGTACACCATTATCATATTGCCATTCAGCATCTATAGCATGGTCTTTGTACTTATCAAGCGCAGTAAAACTAGTTGGGTCTGGATTGATTTTTGCTTGGAAAGCAAAACCTCCAAGCATGAAATAATTAGGACCAAAATTATGTTGAATTGCAATTCTAGCATAAGGACTAGTTGAATCCATATAAGGTGTAGCAGGATCCCATGCTTTTGTGCTCCAAGCGAAAAATTGCATAGCACCAGTTTTTTTAACACCTTTGTAAGCACCAACTTCGGCATAAATCAAATCGTTCCACATAGCATATAAGCCTATGCCGCCCATTGGAGGAGCCATATCAGGATCAAATAGAGTTGATCCAATTTCAAGACCTCCAGCATATGGATATCTCCACGAACCAGTCGTATTCCATAAATCTGAAATACCAAGATTGTTATTTATAGTAACACCATATACGAGATTTTTACCATTAACTTTTGTATTGTTAGCATAGCGAATATCTAAAAGATCAACCCCAAATACTGCACCATTTTCATCATCCCCATTTTCGTAGGTAAACTGACCAAATGCTCCAATTTTATCGTAAATTTTACCACCAAAGAAGATGCTTCCTTGAGAAAAGTTAACTGCTTTATCGCCAGGTTGAGTAGAATCATGTTTTGTTGAATCAAGTTGTACCATAACTGCAAATTTAGAAATTAAGCTACTTTCACCACCACCCATGACATAACCATTTAATTTAAAATCACGACCAACTTGTGTCAACTCTGGAAAGACAGTATGACATACTTTACAATCAAGTCCAGTTTGACGGGCATAACTAGGGATTGCATTAGCATTGTCAACAAGCGAAGCTACAAGTAAAGCACCTGCAGCGATATATTTTAATTGAATCTTTTTCAAGATTTCTCCTTTTTCGTTTATTAAAGTTCTTTAAACTTTAAATTGTAAACTATTTGGACAAATTACATATTTTATATGTAATAAATCTTTCATAGCGCCAAGCCATATTTCTTTTCTAACTCCTAAATATAATTTTAATACTATTGCAATAAATATACATTTACTTTGAAATTAATTTCAATTAATTTTTTAATGAAGTTAAAACATATTTATGGCAAGAAAATCACATTGTCGCTAAATTGATACTTCTGTATTTCTATAATAGAATAAGGGACTTATTTGCCTATTTAAAGGGATATTTTGAGTTTTTTTATATTTAAAATTCACGACTAGGTTTTAAATTTATGAAACATATTAAAAATATTTCAAGATTAAAAAAATTAATGTTTATTAATTAATCTTATATCTTTAGATATTTTTTGTGCTATAATTTACATATAAGTGCGAGTGAAAAAGATAAAATCCGTCTATATCGTATTTAGTTTTATTGGAAAGTGGTTTTTATGAATATTTTAATAGTAGAAGATGATACTCAAATAGCTTCATATTTGCAAAAAGGCTTAGAAGAAGAATCATTTATAGTTGATGTTGCTTATGATGGAGTGGAAGGTCTTACATGTGTTAGGGAAAAAAATTATGATGTTATAGTTTTAGATTGGATGTTGCCAAAGTTAAGTGGAATTGATATTTGCACAATTGCAAGGAAAAATAATATAAATACACCGATTTTGATGCTTAGCGCAAAAAGTGATATTCAAGATAAAATAGAAGGTTTAAATTGCGGTGCTGATGATTATCTGCCTAAACCATTCTCATTTGATGAATTAGTCGCTAGAATAAATGCAATATTAAGACGAAAAAACTTAAAAGAAGATACTGTTTTGAGAGTTTCTGACTTAACTTTTAATATTTCCACAAGAGAAGTTTTAAGAGAAGAAAAAATTATTAACCTAACCGTAAAAGAATATGAATTGCTTGAAATATTAATGAAAAATAAAGGGCATATAGTAAGTGTTAAAAAAATTGTCACTTATTTATGGGGAAATGATACAATATCTAGCAATATAATAATGGTTCTAATCCATCACTTAAGAAGTAAAATAGATGAAGAATACTCTCAAAAACTTATAAAAAATGTTAGAAAACTAGGATATAAAATAGATGAAACTTGATATTAAAAGCATAAAATCTAAAATTTTTCTTTCATATGGCGGTATATTGATCGTAGTTGTTCTTTCTTTTAATGCAATGTTTTATTATTTTGCGCAAAGTTATTTTTATAATAATACAGTACATTCGTTAGGGAGTATATCCAGGGATGTTATCGTAGATGATATAGAAGGTAAAAATTTAAAAAATGGAATAACACTTGCAGTGCATAAATATGAATTTAGTATCCAAAATGTTTATATACAAGCTCAGTATAAGGGTAGAATTGTTTTAAAATCAAAAAATTTGAAAAATTTTGAATTACCAATACATAATTTTTCAAAAGATGACAATATTTTGCATTTTAAATCAAAAAATATTTCTAAACATGAGTTGATAATGTACTCAACTAAAATCTCAAAAGATAAAGACTATACCGTGCAAATCGCTACAACTAATCAAGAAGAAAAAAAACATCTAGCAAAAATCTTAAATATGTTTTTAGTCGGAGATCCTATCTTTATAATAATTATACTTCTTATTATATATAAAATGCTTCAAGATATATTAAAGCCCATGAATACTATGATAAAAACGGCAAGAGAGATATCTATAACTGATTTGGATAAAAGAATATTGTATATTGACAACGGAGATGAATTTGCGCAACTTGCAAAAACATTTAATAAAATGCTCCAAAGACTGCAGTCATCTTTTAACCAAGTCAAAAGATTTAGCTCCGATGCATCACATCAACTAAAAACACCGCTTACAGCGATAAGAGTTCAAACAGATGTTGCCTTAAAAACGAATAGAGATACAAGTGAGTATAAAAATGTTTTGAAATCAATAAATAGCGAAATCATATACCTTCAAAATATGATTAATGATTTGTTTTTATTAACTCAAATGGATGATGAAATAATTCAAAAAAATTTCAAAAAGATAGATTTGGACACAGTTTTGATGAATACTATCGAGGAATTTGTTTTAATTGCAAACAAAAAAGGTGTAAACTTGGATATAAAAGAGATAGATCATGTTTCAATCAAAGCAGAAAATACTCTCATAGCAGTTCTTTGCTCAAACCTCATAGATAATGCGATTAAATATACGCCAAAAGGAAAGAGCATTTTAATAGAGCTAAAAGATAATACACTTACTGTACAAGATGAAGGAATTGGGATAGAAGAAAAGAATTTTGAAATCATATTTGAGAGGTTTTATAGAGTGCATTCTGGTAGATTTGAGGGTGTTAAAGGATATGGTCTTGGATTATCCATGGTTAAAATTATAGCAAATCTTCATAATGCAAAAATAAATATACAAAGTAAAATAGGACTTGGAACAAAGATTGAAGTAAAATTCCCTATTTTAACCAATTCTCTTCCTCTGAAAGGGTAGTTTTTATTTTCATAATAGTGGATTTTACTACTACTATTCTAAATATTCAGTAAAACTTTAGTAAATCCAAAATAATATTTAATAAAACATAATAAATGTATAATTGTCTAATAAATAAAGGGCAGCAAATTTTTAAACAGACTCTTTATAAAAAATAATAGGAAATTGAATATGAAACCAGGATATTTAGCATTAACAAGTTTGGTAGTATCTACGATGCTTTTTGCGACAACTAATAATCCAAAAGAAGCAAAATTTGTAAAAAAAGATAATTTACAAATGATAAAAGTTGTGGAAATTGGCAATAAAGCAACTGGTTATAAGATGGGCGATCTTCGTGGTGCAATCGTCGTAACAATTAAAAAGTAAAGATTTTATGTTGCGACAAGAAGATTCTAAAGTTGAAGTAACTGGTTTTGAGGCTCGTTACTATGATATTTTAATGAATCTTGTAACATTTGGATGGTATCCTTCTTTCATCCGCCGTGCCACTCATGATATTGGTTTAAAAGCAGGTGATCATGTACTTGATTTAGGTGCCGGAACTGGAAGAAATGCCTTATTGATGCATAATTTTATAGGAGAAAAAGGTAAAATCACCGCACTTGAGATTGGAGCAGAGATGAAAAAACAGTTTAAAAAAAATACTGAACAATACTCTCATATTGAACTGCTTGACCAGCGTATCGACGAATCAATTGATTTCAAGGAAGAGTATGATATCGTCTTTATATCATTTGTTCTACATGGGTTTATCCAATCAAAACGCGATCAGATTATTCAAAATGCTTACAATGCACTTAAACCTGATGGGCGGTTTGTGATCCTTGATTATAATAACTTTGATGTTGATAAGGCAGCTTGGTTTATAAAATTTGCTATCAGAAAAGTGGAATGTCCTCTAGCAGAGGATTTTATTGATCGTAGTACGCAAGAGATGTTGAAAAAACACGGATTTTCAAGTTTTGAAGAACGCTATTATTTTAAAAATTATTTAAGACTATTTTTGGCTAAAAAATAAGTAGTGTTATGGCTGATATATTCTTTTCAATGGCTTATACAAGAAGTCAAATATATAACAAGGAAAATTTTTGAAAATATTTAACAGAGGTGATGTGGCAACAATTTCATTTAGTCACTTTGCTCACGATATTTACTCTTCTTTTTTAGCACCAATGTTGCCTCTTTTGATGACAAAACTTGGTATTAATCTTTCAGAGGCAGCTTTTTTGGATATAGCACGAAGGATACCTGCTCTTTTCAATCCTATATTTGGTTTGATGGCGGAGCGAAGAGGTGCAAAACTTATAGTTATTTTAATGCCTTCCATTACTGCAATCAGCATGAGTTTTTTAGGGCTAGCGAGTTCTTATACGATAGCTTTGATTTTGCTTTTTGTAGCAGGACTCAGTGCTGCACTCTACCATATACCATCTCCTGTTTTGGTCAGAGAGGCCTCTGGTAATAAAGTCGGAACCGGTATGAGTTTTTTTATGGTTGGAGGTGAGAGTGCTAGAACTGTAGGACCTTTGATTATCACTGGTGCGATTTCAATTTGGGGATTAGAAGGCACTTATAGATTGGTTCCTTTTGGGCTTTTGGCATCATTTTTACTGTTTTTAAAACTAAGAAATTTTAAAGTACACTCAAGTTTTAGCAAAAAAAGAGAAAAAGGTGATACTAAGAAATTTTTAAAACAACACTTTCCTTTTTTTAGCGCAATTGGTGGATTTTTGCTATTTCAATCAGCTATGAAGTCAGTCCTTGTTTTGTATTTGCCGGTGTATCTAGTTGGACATGGCTCAAGCCTTTGGTATGCTGGTATATCCCTATCTGTTTTGCAATTTTTTGCAGTTCTTGGGACATTGTTTTCAGGATCGTATTCAGATAAAATCGGGAGGTATAACATGCTTTTGATTTCATCTGTGGTATCTGCAGTTTTTATGGTTCTGTTTGTATATTTTAATTCTTTTCTGCTATTTCCACTTTTAGCAGTTTTAGGATTTTTTCTATTTGCAACAGGACCTGTTTTATTGGCAAGTGTTCAAGACTTAAACTCATCAATGCCCACTTTTGCAAACAGTATATACATGAGTGTAAATTTTGGTGTAGGTTCGATTATCGTTTATGCTATCGGCTTACTTGGGGATCATTTAGGATTAGAGGCAACATACAAAATCGCAGCAGGCATGTCTTTTGTTTGCATATTTTTTGTATTTATTTTAAAAAAAATAATAATGGAGACAGTAAAATGAAAATCAAAATCGGAATATTAACTATGTCAGATCGCGCAAGTGCAGGAGTATATGAAGACCTCTCAGGAAAAGCGATAATTGACACGATGAATGACTATCTTTTGAGCGAATGGGAGAGTGTTTATGAGGTCATACCAGATGATCTAGAATTGATAGAAGAAGCCTTAAAAGATATGGCAGATGCTCAAAATTGCTGTTTGATAATCACAACAGGTGGAACAGGCCCTGCACAAAGAGATATTACCCCAGAAGCAACTGAGGTCGTGTGTGAAAAGATGATGCCTGGCTTTGGAGAACTTATGCGACAAGTAAGCCTAAAATATGTGCCTACAGCTATCCTTTCAAGACAAACCGCAGGTATTAGAGGCAAGAGTCTTATCATAAATCTGCCAGGAAAACCAAAGTCAATCAAAGAGTGTTTGGATGCTGTTTTTCCAGCAGTTCCATATTGTATTGATTTGCTAGAAGGACCATATTTAGAATGCAATGAAGAAGTTATAAAGGTTTTTCGACCAAAAAGTAAATAAATTAAAAAAGAATTAAAAACGACATAAAATGATCAAGATATAATTTACTAGTTATATCTTGATCTATTTTAATATGCTCTGATATAATTTTTTAACATGAAATCTTTATTTTCATGCTGTTTTGCATTATTGACTGCCCAATAAGGGTTTCTAAGCAATTCTCTACCTAAAAATATCAAATCTGCTTCACTATTTTGTAAAGTATTTTCAGCCAGTTCATAGCTACTTATCATGCCAACTGCTGAAGTTTCGATGCCAGCTTTTTCTTTGATAGCTTTTGCAAATTCTATCTGATATCCTGGAAAAATATTACTTGGATATTGTGGCGAATTTCCACCACTACTCACATCTATAAGATCAACACCTAAGTCTTTTAAAAGTTTTGATAATTCAATATTCTCTTCTAATCCAAAAGATATATCTCGATACTCCACTGCAGAAAGTCTAACAAATAGAACTCCATCATAAATCGATCTTATCTCCTGTACGAGTTCTAACAAAAATCGAGCTCTGTTTTCAAAACTTCCACCATAGATATCTTCTCTTTTATTTGTAAATGGTGAGAGCATTTCATTTATAAAATAACCATGAGCCCCATGCAATTCAATCACATCAAAACCAGCATTTATAGATCTTATAACAGCATCTAAAAACTCTTGTTTTACTTTTTTTATATCATCAATACTAAGCTCTTTTGGCATGTTGTAATTTTCGCTAAAACGAATAGGACTTGGAGCCAAAGGTGTTTCAGATGTTTCGCTTTTTCTACCAGCATGAGCTATCTGAATACCAATTTTACAATCATACGAGTGAATTCTCTGTATAACTTTTTTTAATCCTTGGGCTTGCTCATCATTCCAAATTCCCAAATCTTGATGGCTTATCCTGCCCTCAGGTGATATTGCCGTAGCCTCCGTGATAATAAGTCCAACACCACCAGCAGCTCTTGTTGCGTAATGTTCAGTATGAAATGAAGTGGCAATCCCATCATCTTTTGCATTATACATGCACATAGGAGACATAACAACTCTATTTTTTAATTCTAAATTTCTAATTTTAATCTTGTCAAAGAGCATAATTATCCTTTATCTTTTTTGTAATTATACTACAATGAATGTGAAATAATCTCCTCAATAGCAAAATATCGTTTGCCTTTTTGATTTTGGTTGAAAAATCTCACTATACCCTTATGTTCACTTAGGTTGCCATGTACCAAAATAATCTCGCCATTTTCTATATTTTTTTTTGCTCACATTTAGCCAATTATTTGTACCAAGCGGCAGTAGATTGAATTTTTTGATGAGTATATCTGTGAGCTTTTTACTACTTACAAGCCCAGGAAATCTAAAAAATAGAGTTGGTGTTTGATGGTTGATGATGAGAATTTTTTCTGTAATATTTATTGAAAGAGGTATTGAGGTGAAAGAAGTAAATTCCCAATACCTAGTATCATAATGGATGTAAAAGGCATAGTTAAGAAACCAACTAGGAAGCTATGACATAACAAATAAATTATCACATATAACCATATTCAAAGCTTGAATGAGATAGAATAAAACTTCTATATTATATAAGGTAGCAACTTGAGAGATCAAAAAGCAGAATTAGATATTTTAAAAAACATAAATAAAATAGTATCTCAAAAATCCCTAGCAGATGAGCTAGGATACAGTGCTGGTAAGATTAACTATGTGCTAAAAGCACTTATAGAAAAGAAGAAAAAAGAGTACGACGAACTTTCACAAGAATTAGATATAATGATTCTTTATTGGAATAATAGTTAAGATGAGTGTTGGAAAAAGATGGGAGAGATAAGATGACTAAACAATTGATTATAGATTTTTTAAAACTACATCGTAGTGAATTAAAAGATAAATTTGGTGTTGTAAAAATAGGTCTTTTTGGAAGTTATGCAAGAAATGAGGCAACACTTGAAAGTGATATAGATATTGCTGTTGAAATAAAAAGTTCAAATACCTTTAGAAGCTTTTTTTCATTGTTGTATTTCCTTGAAAAAGGATTAGATAATAAAATAGATCTCGGCATTGAAGACTCCTTGAAACCCATAGCAAAAAAAACTATATTGAAAGATATAATTTATGTCTAAAAGAAGTTTTTTACTTTATATTGACGATATATTAGAATCTATTGATGCGATAAATGAGTATGTTAAAGAAGTTGATTATGAAATATTTTGTAATGATAGGAAAACATATTCTGCAACTATTAGAGAATTTATTGTGATAGGTGAAGCAATATCAAAAATTATAGTTGTCCTAGAAGAAAAACATCCTGAATATCATTGGAGAATTTTAAAAGATTTTAGAAATTTTATTGTACATGAGTATTTCGGCGTAAATACAAGAATTGTTTATGATGCGGCAACTTTAGAATTAGAAGAGTTAAAGAAAATTATAAAAAAATTGAAAATTAAAGATAATGAAAAATAAAACAATATTAGTATCAGACCGTGCAGGTTTCATAGGCTACAACTTAATAAAACCAGCAAACATGATTTTGGAAAGTGAAAAGTTTCTACAAAAATATTTATTGAAAGAGGTATTGAGGTGAAAGAAGTAAATTCCCAATACCTAGTATCATAATGGATGTAAAAGGCATAGTTAAGAAACCAACTAGGAAGCTATGACATAACAAATAAATTATCACATATAACCATATTCAAAGCTTGAATGAGATAGAATAAAACTTCTATATTATATAAGGTAGCAACTTGAGAGATCAAAAAGCAGAATTAGATATTTTAAAAAACATAAATAAAATAGTATCTCAAAAATCCCTAGCAGATGAGCTAGGATACAGTGCTGGTAAGATTAACTATGTGCTAAAAGCACTTATAGAAAAAGGTTTTATCAAAAGTGAAAAGTTTATAAGCTCTGATAGCAAGATAAAATACAAATACCTCCTAACCACAGAGGGCATAAAAGAAAAGATAAATATAACCAAAAGATTTATAGAAAAAAAGAAAAAAGAGTATGACGAACTTTCACAAGAATTAGAAGATTATCAAGTAAAGTATGGTGATTTGGGAAAAATACATGAATGATAAAAAACCTGATGTCGAAATAAATGTCGGAATAAATGATTTATTGTTATGATGCTTAAAAAACTTATCCAAGATAAAAAATTATTGGAAAAACAACTTTTTTGGATAGATATATCATTTGATGAATGTTCAAAAATAGGTATAAAACAAGAATACTCTGTAGATGAATTTGGTAAATTTGAAACTTTATGTAGTAGATACAGTAGAGGAATGGATTTTCTAATAAGAAAGATCTTCAGAACACTTGATGAATATGAGTTTGAAAATCAAGGTACGCTGATAGATGTTGTAAACAATGCTCACAAGAGAGGTTTGTTTGAAGATATTGAAGAATTAAGAATTATGAAAGATGTAAAAAATACAATTGTACATGAGTATATTGAAGATGAATTAGCAGAAGTGTTTGATGAAGTTTTGGAGTATTCATATAAGTTGATAAAATATAATGAACAACACATTAGATTATATCAAAAAAATAGTTTAAATTTTCGAATTAGGATAAAAAATAAATGAAAATAGCAATAGCCGGAACAGGATATGTAGGACTCTCAAACGGAATCTTACTTTCACAACACAACGAAGTCGTAGCGCTAGATATCATCCCTGAAAAAGTAGAGATGATAAATAAAGGCATCTCGCCCATAGAAGATAAAGAGATACAAGAATACTTAACAAAGCTAAAAAATAATTTAAAATTAAACATTGAAAATTCAACATTAAGCGAAAGCTTTAAGGCTACTCTTGACAAAGATGAGGCTTATAGCGGAGCGTCCTATATCATCATCTCTACTCCGACAGATTACGATGAAACTACAAACTATTTTAACACAAAGTCCATAGAATATGTCATAGCAGATGTATTAAGCATCAACCCAGATGCAACAATGGTGATAAAATCAACGATACCCGTTGGTTATACAAAGATGATAAATGAAAAGTTCAATACAAACAACATCATTTTTTCTCCTGAGTTTTTAAGAGAAGGTCAAGCACTCCATGATAACCTCTACCCAAGTAGAATTATCGTAGGTGAAAAGAGTGAACGAGCTACAATCTTTGCAAACCTTTTAGCCCAAGGTGCCATCAAAAAAGATATTCCGATTCTTTTTGCAGACTCGACAGAAGCAGAAGCTATCAAACTCTTTGCCAACACTTATCTTGCTATGAGAGTGGCATATTTCAACGAACTAGACTCGTATGCTGAGAGCCGTGGACTCGACAGTCGTCAGATTATAGAAGGTATTGGGCTTGATCCACGCATCGGCACGCATTATAACAATCCTAGCTTTGGATATGGTGGATACTGCTTGCCTAAAGACACCAAACAACTACTGGCAAACTACAAAGAAGTACCATCCAATCTCATAGAAGCGATAGTCAAATCAAATACAACAAGGAAAGATTTCATAGCAGATGCGATTATCAAGAAGTTAAATAATTTAAAATTCGGAATTCAAAATTCAACATTACCAACTGGTACAGTTGGCATTTACCGTCTTGTAATGAAAACAGGCTCAGATAACTTTAGAAGCTCAGCCATCCAAGGAATCATGAAACGGATAAAAGCAAAAGGGATAGAAGTAGTCATTTATGAACCAGCACTTCATGAAGATGAATTTTACCACTCAAAAATCATAAAAGATTTGGAAGAGTTTAAAAAGATAAGTGATGTTATAGTAGCAAATAGATTGAGCGAGGATATAAAGGATGTGAAAGAAAAAGTTTATACTCGTGATATATTTAACAGTGACAGCTAGGATTTTAGAATGAAAATCCTTGTAACAGGCACAGCCGGCTTCATAGGTTACCACTTAGCAAAAAAACTTCTAGAGAGAGGTGATGAAGTAGTAGGAATAGACAACATAAATGACTACTACGACATAAACCTGAAATATGCAAGACTAGCAGAACTAGGTATAGAGAGAAAAGAAGTTGAATCCAATAATTCAACATTAAACATTCAAAATTCAAAATTATTCCCTCTGCACAAATTTGTCAAGGCTGATTTGGCAAACAAAGAAGCTATTGATCAAATTTTTGCAGAAGGGAATTTCGACGCAGTGATGAACCTGGCAGCACAAGCAGGTGTACGCTACTCACTAGAAAATCCACATGCCTACATA
>CAZYTB010000062.1:0-14587 GCA_964650375.1 uncultured Campylobacterales bacterium
AAAAAGAGTGGGCAAAAACAAGAGAGGGGGTAAAAGACAATGGATAGTTTACTACATATTTCAACACTTATATCTTCTATTACTATAGAAAAGCCGTGGGGAATAGATGTGCCAAATTATTTTTGGTTCACAGGTAGCTCGGCTGCTGCATTTATCATATCAAGTTTTGCACATGTATTTGGTTGGAAAAAGTATAAGCCGATTGCAGGAGTAGCACTACTGATGGCATTTGTTTTATTGGTAGCCGCACCTTTAAACTTGGTAGATGACTTAAGGCAACCGGGAAGAATTTTAAATTTCTTTTTATACGGATGGGGACATTTTGGAACATCTCCAATGAAATGGGGAGTTTTGTTGCTTATTGCATATCCCGTGCTTATATTTTTTGAGGCACAAGCTCTTTATAGAGTTTATTTTGTAAAAAATGCTCAAAGAAGTACCGGATTTTCAAAATTTTTCAACACTGTATTTGCTTTTGGAAATATGAGTCTCAGTAAAGAAGCACTTGCAAGAGATCATAAGAAAGGTTTTATTTTAGGAGCGATTGGCATCCCGTTAGCTCTTGCAGTTCATGGGTACACTGGTTACATCTTAGGCGTGGTTCATGCAAATGTCATGTGGCATACACCTTTAATGCCTATCATATTTTTGGCTTCTGCTATGGTTTCGGGAACCGGGTTTCTTATCATAGTAATTCCGTTATTCCAAAGATTTTTATCTGAAAGAAAAAAGGTTGATAAAGATATGGTGGCAACTCTTGCTAAGCTTTTATCTTGGTTTATAGTGATTGATTTGACTACAAGATTTTTATGGCTGACTTTTTCATTGACTTTTGGCAATGGCGAAAAATATGCACTATATAGTTACTTTAATTTGCATTTTACCGATACTCTCTGGATTGACTATGTTCTGTGCTTATTTATACCGATGATTATAGGTTTTACAAAATTAAGAAATATACCGATTGTGGTTTATTTTGGTGGAATAGTAACAGCTATAGGCGTTTGGCTATTTAGATGGAATATGGTGATAGGAGGACAAACAATACCTAGGACAACTCCTGGATTTTTGCACTATTCTCCACCGATGTTCGGGCAAGACAGCATCGTAGCCGTGCTTTCAAACTGGGGAATTTTATTTGCCTTGATTTGTGCGGTATTATTGATATTTCCTTGGGATAAAGAGATGGAAGATTGTTATAAAGGAGTAGAAAATGCAAAGTAGCAGAAGAAAATTTTTATTGGGCTCGGGAGCAGTTGTAGCTGCTGCCTCAGTTGCGGGATATAAGGATACTTTGGGTGCAGTGGCAACCCTTTCTGACAAAGGAGAAAAAGCAAAAGACAGTATTTACTATAATTCTCCAAATGCAGAGTATAGTTTTATGCATGATAAGTTTATACCCAATAATGAGTTTAGGGTTTGCGCCACTACTTGCATAGGATGCACGACTCAATGTGGAGTTAGGGTAAAAATTGATAAAAAGAGCGATAAAGTCTTAAGAGTTTTGGGAAACCCCTACAATCTTCTTTCAACCGACCCTTGGCTTCCATATAATACAACCATTAAAAAAAGCTATGAAATACTTTCGCAAAATGGAAAGTTTGAAACATATAGGTCTAATGTTTGTGCCAGAGGAAATGTAATCTTTGACAAAATAGATGCAAAAGACAGGGTCTTAAAACCTTTAAAAAGAGTCGGCAAAAGGGGTGAAAATAGATGGAAAGAGATGGATATTGATGAACTTATCACTGAAATCGTGAATGGTGGTAATCTCTTTGGTGAAGGAGTGGTAAAAGGCCTCAAAGATGTAAGAGATACTAAAACCCCTATCAATCCGAAAGAGCCTATATTTGGACCAAAATCAAATGGATTATGTCTTATAGGGACTACTCATGAGGGAAGATTTAAAACTGTAATTAATAGGTTCTTAAAATCATTTGGTACAAGTAACTTTATGGGACATACTTCTATATGTGGTCTTTCTATGAGAGCAGGGGAAGCGGCATATTTAGGTGATTTCAAAAAATATCCTCACTTGAAGCCTGATTTTGAAAACACAGAGTATTTACTAAGTATCGGAACACCTCCGGGACAAGCTGGAAATCCTTTTAAAAGACAAGGCAAACTCTTAGCTCGTGCAAGAAGTGAAAAAAATATAGAATACACAATAGTTTCACCTATGCAAGGAAACAGTGATACGATAGCAGTCGGTGGAAAAAGTAATTGGATACCGATAATTCCGGGGACTGACTTGGCTTTTGCAATGGGAGTTTTACAGATTATCATAAATAATAACCTTCATAATGCAAAATATCTTAGCATCCCCTCAGCAAAAGGCATGAAAGCGATGAGGGATGCATCTTGGACAAATGCATCTCATTTGATTATTCAGGATAAAGAGGGATTTGGAAAGATACTAAGGAGTGGGAAAATTCCTTTGGTACTTGATGCTGCTGACAATACTCTAAAATCTGCCGATGATGTTTCTCAAGCCGTACTTGATTTTAAAGGAAGCGTAGAATTTAACGGCAAAACTTATAGCGTTCAAACTTCATTTCATGAGTTAAAAAGAAATGTAAATGAATTGCAATTGGATGAATACTCAAAAGAGTGTGGCGTCAGCGTAGCAAAGATGCAAGAAGTTGCAAGAAAATTGACAAGTCACGGCAGAAAGGCAAGTGTGGATTGTCATGGTGGAACTATGCATACAACAGGTTTTTATACAACTTATGCAGTTATGATGCTAGGAGCTATGATAGGAAATCTCAACTATAAAGGCGGCATGAGTGCAGGTGGTGGAGCGTATAAAGATTTTGTAGGTAAAAAATATAATCTCTTCGGATATAAAGGAAAGAGCAAAATTCATGCTACTAGAATTGACAAAACTAGAATGGCTTATGAAAAGACAAATGAGTTTAAAGCAAAAGTAGCAAATGGACAAAATCCATATCCTGCAAAAGATACTTGGTATCCGTTTACAAATGCACTTGAGAGTGAAGTTATCATGAATAGTGCAAAAGGATATCCATATAAATTGGATGTTTTATTGACATTTAACTCAAACTTTATGTATGGAACAGCCGGCGGTGAAAATCATATAAAAGAGCTTATAAGTGATCCTAAAAAATCAATACCTCTTTTTGTAGCAGTCGATCCTTTTATAAGCGAAACTTCAAAATATGCTGATTATATCATCCCTGATTCTGTTCTTTATGAAACTTGGGGTGCAGTTCATGCATGGGCAGGATATCAAACCAAGGTAAATACTTTGAGATTTCCTGTAACAAAACCAAGACAAGATAGTTTTAAAAATGGTGATCCTATAGAGATGATTAGTTTTATGATAGCTCTTGGTAAAAAATTGAAACTTCCTGGATTTGGTGAAAAAGCTTTAAAAGGACAAGATGGTAAATTGTATGCTTTTAATAAAGCTGAAGATTTTTATCTAAGAGTTTTTGAAAATATTGCCGTCGATGGTAAACCTGTGTCAGATGCAAGCGATGAAGATATAAAACTAAGCGGTATAGAAGGATATGTGCCGTCATTAAAGAGAATTTGTGGTGATAATTGGAGAAAAACAGCTTATGTGATGGCAAGAGGTGGAAGATATCAAGATATAGAGCATAGTTATAGCGGTGATACTATTTCTCATAAATACAAAAAACCGATACAGATTTACAATGAAACAGTTGCCATGAATAAGAACTCAATAACCGGAAAAAGACATAGTGGAACTGTTAAATTTTTTAAACAAAGAGTTGTTGGTGGTGAAACTTTCGAGAAACTTTTTCCAAAAGAAAAATTCCCGCTCATAGCTTTTGCTTATAAGTCAAATGTTTTATCGACTCCAAATACTTCAAGTCATCTTTTAAAACAGATAAAATATACAACTTATGTTGATATTAACCCAAAAACAGCTGAAAAATTTGATCTAAAACACGGAGATTATGTAAAAGTGGCATCAAGTGATGGTGAAACAAAAGGCTTTCTTCGGTATAGAAATGGCGTACACCCTGATACCATAGGAGTTGAACAAGGCGATGGAAGAAGAGGCGAGGGCGCTGTTGATGTAGAGATAAATGGCAAGGTTACAAAGGGTTTAATTTCAAGAAGGACAGGTGTATTTTATAACAAAATAGGCTTACACGACCCTAGCCGACCAACTGCTTTAACCACAGATTTTGTGTGTGGTTCAAATGCAAGACAGGCAATACCTGTAAATATAACAAAAACACCATATGATAGGGAGATATAGAGATGAAGATTGTTAAATTGGGATTATGTTCATTATTGGTAGCGACTTTGGCAGCGAGTGCATACTCTGCAGATTCACTTAGTGATGCACTAACAAATGGAAAATTTAATGGAGAGCTTAAAGCTATCGGATACAATGTAGATAAGGCTGCTAAGGGGCAAGAGAGTATCGTAAGTTTAGGCGTTATGTTAAATTATGTCACTGCTCCGTTTTATGGCTTTAATTTGGGAATGAGAGTGCAAGGAAGCAATTCACCTTGGGCAAATGATGCCCAAAAAGCATTTTATAAAAATGATTTATATGGTCCTGGTGCTGTTTTAGAAGAAGCATACTTGAAGTACCAAATAAAGAAAACTTCACTAAAAGCAGGAAGGCAATTTATCAATACACCTCTTCTAGCAGGAAATGGCTCAAGAATTATACATGAATCTTTTGAGGGATATACGGTAGATGTAAAAGATATATCAAAAACAAGATTGTTCGTAGGTTATATTGATAAATATTTAACAAGAACAGACTTTTTAGAAGGCAATAGCGATACAAGTGTTGGTAATTTTGATAAAAACATCTTTATGTATGGCAAAACATATGCTTACAAAATGGGAGATGGCATTTGGACTGCATTTGTAGAAAATAAAAGCATAAAAGGTCTGAAACTAACAGGTCAATACTTAGTGGTTAAAGATGCAACTGTTGCAAAAACGGGAGCGGCCATGGGAGATATAACTGTAGTTCTTGCACAAGCTGAGTATGCATTTCCAGTGCAAAGATTAAATGTATTGGCAGGTGTTCAGTATGGTTCTAGTAATGTAGATAAAGATGATAGCAGAAGTGGAGACTTGCTTGGTTTTAAAGTTGCTACAAAATATAAAGGCTTAGCTGCATCTTTGGGATATGTTATGGATAACAAAGACAAAGCAATGGTTTCAGGAGTTGGAATATCATCTAACTGGACATATGCAGGTGATATCATAGGACTTGATAACTACAATAAAGATACAGATACTCTTTCACTTAACTTGAAATACAAATTTACTAAAAATATAATGCTTATGGGAAGATATACTGACTATATGGTAGGTTCAACTTCGCCACTTAATGGTGGACAAGACTTAAATGCTTATGACTTAGTTGCTAGTTATGCATTCAAAGGTTCATTTAAAGGTCTTAGCACAAAATTTCATTATGAAAATGTAAATTTTGATAATGGTCAAGTAGTTAATTATAGATTATATGTAGATTATAAATTTTAATCTATTATGAGAGAGAAAAGATTCTTAATCTTTTCTCTCTTGTTTTTAAAATATTAACTTAATCAATCTTTTTTCGAAACATCCACGAAGCAAAAAACAAAAAAACAAAACCTAGAACTAACATCGGAATTATCAATCCTAATGCTATATTAAAAGATATATTTTTTAAGAATACGCCTTTTAATAGTATTAAAAAATACTTCAAAGATACAAAATCTGTGATGGGGATAAGCCATGAAGGCATATTTTCAACAGGTGTTGCAAAACCTGACATCAAAATATATGGTACTACCAAAACAAAAGCACCTAAAATACCCTGTTGTTGTGTTGATGATATGGATGAGATAAACAATCCAAGTCCAACAATTGATAATAAAAAAGATACCAATCCAAAATATAAGATAAATATGGAGCCTACAAAAGGGACACCAAAAAACTGAGTTGCTGCAAAAAAGATAACACTGGCCTCAATGGTGCTGATGATCAAAGGAGGAATAGTTTTTCCTATAATCAAAACAGTAGGAGACAAAGGCGATACAAGTAGTTGCTCAAAAGTGCCAAGTTCCCTCTCTCTTGCAACGGAAAGTGAAGTGAGAAGCAAGGCTATAATCATAGATAAACTTCCCATCAGATTTGGTAAAATCCACCAGAAATTATCCAAATTTGGATTGTACCAGTTTCTAGTGATAAAAGTATTTGTATCTGCAACTTTAAATATTTTTGAGATAGCCATTTGTATATATTCTTGTGCTATTTGAGCTGTGTTTGACTTTCTGCCATCAGCTATGATTTGAAGAGATGTATTTTGTAATGAAAGAGTTTTTTGTGTAAAATCTTGTGGAATATATAAAGATGCTATCACTTTTTGTGAATTTATATATGTGGTTAATTGCTTTTCGCTATTTAGCCTATAAACATTTGTAAATGTTTTACTTAATTTTAGCGTCCTTATCAATGCTTGACTTTGTGGTGTATTGTCCCTATCTAAGACTGCTATGCTGATATTTTTCACCTCAAGCGTAACTGCAAAAGAAAATAAAACAAGTTGGATAAGTGGAGGTACGATTATAATAATTCTTGACTTTTTATCACTCCAAATGGCTAAAAATTCTTTTTTTATTAATGCTAAAAGTGCATACATTAATCAAGCCTTTTTCTGGTGATTTTTAATATTATTGCAAAAAAGATAGAGCCTAAAACAAGCATAGATATAAGGTTAGGAATGATAATTTCATAAATGTCTCCACTTAGAAAAAGTGTTTGTAAGATTGACACAAAATATCTAGCAGGTATTACAAGTGTGATGTACTGCAGCCACCATGGCATACTGCTAATTTGAAAAAGAAACCCAGATAATAAGAGTGCAGGTAAAAAGCCAATAATAAGTGCAGCTTGTGCTGCAACAAATTGATTTTTTGCCAGTGTTGATATGAGAAGTCCAAGACTAAGCGCTGGGAAAAGATACGCCGATGATGTTAAAAATAAAAGTAGATAAGAGCCACGAAATGGTATCCCAAACCAGGTTAAAGTGATAAATACACAAACAATCATGGATATCATACCTAAAACAAAATATGGAAGAAGTTTTCCCAAAAGTAACTCAATTATAGTAATTGGTGTGGACATAATAGCTTCCATAGTTCCTCTCTCCCATTCCCTTGCTACAACAAGAGCAGTCAAAAGAGTACCAATCAAAGTTAAAATAATAGCAATTGAGCCTGGAAGTAAAAAATAGCTGCTAAGAAGTGGAGCATTAAACCAGTATCGTGTTTCAATTTTTACTGTTGCATTTTTGCTATTTTTATCAAAACCTTCTTGTTGTAGCCAATTTTGCCACACTTCATTACTGTATTTTTGTACATACCCTGCGATATTTGGCTCACTTCCGTCTGCAATGATTTGAATTTTGACCGAAGAGTTAGCTAAATCTTTTGCAAAAGTTGATGGTATGACTATGATGGCTCTTATATCACCTTTTTGTATATCTTCTTTAAAGGCTCTTCTATTTTGACTTATTTTGACATTAAAACTAGGAGATTCTTTAAAGGAGTTTACTAAACTTTGTGTATATTTAGATGATTGTTCAACGACTATTCCGACTGGGATATTTTTAGAATCAAGAGATATAGCATATCCCATCAAAAAAAGAAGTATCAAAGGCAATAGAACTGCTATTAAAATAGAACTAGGGTCTCTAATGATTTGCAAAGTTTCTTTTAAAAAAAGCGCAGAAAATCTTCTAAGACTGAACATCATCACTTCTTTTGATAAGTTCTATAAAGGCATCTTCCATCGTTGCATCTTTGGAAACTTGTGATGTAAGAGCGTTCGGTGTGTCTAAAGCTATCACTTTCCCCCTATAGATTAAAGCTAGTCTATCGCAGTATTCAGCCTCATCCATAAAATGTGTTGTGACCATGATAGTCATGCCTTTTTGTACCATCGCGTAAATATGGTTCCAAAACTCTCTTCTAGTGATGGGATCAACTCCCGATGTTGGCTCATCTAAAAATAAAACAACAGGATCATGTATAACAGCACAAGCCAAAGATAATCTCTGCTTAAAACCCAAAGGCAAGTTTTTAGAGGCTATTTTTGCATACTTTTGTAAATAAAAAATATCTATCATCTCTTTGACTTTTTTTTCTTTGATTTTACCTTTTAGCCCATAAGCTCCTGCAAAAAATCTTAAATTTTCAATCACAGAAATATCACCATACAAAGAAAATTTTTGAGCCATATAACCTATCTTTGCCCGTGCTTTGGCGGATGATTTTTCTAGACTATATCCAAAAACTTTTGCTTCCCCGCTTGTTGGAGTCATGAGCCCACAAAGCATTTTAAAAGTTGTAGATTTACCTGCCCCATTTGGACCTAAAAACCCAAATATCTCTCCTCTTTTTATGCTAAAATTAACATCATTAGTTGCTATAAATGAGCCAAATTTTTTAGTCAAATTTTTTGCTTCTATCAAATTCCCTTCTATCATTGGAGTCTCTCTCATCTGGTTTGCTAAGGCTGAAACACCATCAAGATTACCACCTAAAATATGGATAAAACCATCTTCAAAGTTTGGTTTTTCATCTTGATAGATACAATTTTGCGCCTCTATATCTTTAAGCAGTGGTAAGGCTTCTTTAGCACTACATGTAAGCTTTATTTTACTACCTAAAATAACTCCGTCTTTTACGCTATCAAATCTTAAAGCAAGTTTGAGAGTTTTCCTCTTATCTTTTATATTTCCCACTATTTTAAATTCTTTGCACTTCATGGTATCTGTTAATTTTTGTGGTTCACCTTGAAAAAGAATTTTGCCACCATTTAACAATATCACATGTTCAAATAAAGATGCTTCATCTAAATAAGATGTACTCCAAACAACGCCTATATCATCTTTTGTAAGCTTTTGAACCATAGACCAAAGCTCTCTTCTTGAGATGGGATCAACTCCAACTCCCGGTTCATCAAGAAGTAAAAGTTTTGGCTTTTTTATCAAAGCACAAGCTAATCCTAGCTTTTGTTTCATGCCCCCGGATAATTTAGAAGCTAAAAATGACTTAAAATCAAAAAGAGAAGTGAAGTTTAAAAGCTCATTTATTCTATCTTGCTGGGTTTTTTTATCAATTGATTGTAGATTGGCATAAAGGCGTAAATTTTCTTCTACGCTCAAATCCTCATACAAACCAAATTTTTGTGGCATATACCCTATAAGAGATTGCACCTCTTTTGAATGTTTTGGCATATCAAAACCAAGCACGATAAGCTCGCCGCTATCTTGAACCAATAACCCGCTCATCAGCCTTATAAAAGTGGTTTTTCCAGCACCATCAGGTCCAACCAGTCCTGTGATTTTTCCTTTTAAAACTTCCAAGTCTATGTTATCTATAGCTTTAATTTTAAGAAAAGATTTTGTGATATTTTTAGCAGATACCAAAGACATAAAATCAGCTTTATTTTGTATTTATTTTTAAGTTTGGAAACTTTATGGTTACTGGCATCCCTTGTTTTATCATATAATCATATGAATTTAAAATTATCCTAAACCTATAAACCAAATTCGTTCTCAAATCTTCAGTTTGCACACTTTTAGGTGTAAATTCAGCGATTGGAGATATAAAACTAACCACACCTTTATAGGCTTTTGTTTTATTACTATCTGTATATATTAAAGCTTTCATGCCTCTTTTGATAAGCCCTAAATATTTTTCAGATATATAACTTCTTACCCAGTATTTATCCGCTTTTGCCATCTCAATTACTACTTGTGCGCCATTTACAATGGAGCCCACTTCGTGTACTCTTGTCAGTATAGTGCCGTTTGTTGGTGCATAAAGAATTGTGTCATTCAAGTTTATTTGGCGCTCATTTTTTTGAGATATTAAAGCATCTAATTGTGCTTTTGCCATTGATATATCTTCTTTTTCGTAGCCACTTTTTAAAAGCTTAAAATTACTTTTTGCATATAAATAAAGTTCTTTAGCGCTTTCGTAAGCTGTTTTAGTATTGTCATAATTCTCTTGTGAAGTTGAGTTTGAAGCAAAAAGTTTTTTATATCTTTCAAAATTTCGCTTTTCATTTTTCATCAAAACTTGTTTTTGAAGCATAGTAGCTTTTGCTTTTTCTATATCCTCTTTTCTGTATCCCTTTTCAAGTTTTTGCAGATTAGCTTTTTGCATATTGATTTGAGCTTTTACCTGATTTAAGTAGGTTTTGTACAAAGAGTCATCTAAAGTGGCGATAGCATCACCTTTTTGTACTTTTTGACCCTCTTGGAAATTTATCTTCTGTATTCTTCCTGAAACTCTAAAAGCTAAAGATACAGTCCTGACATCAACATTTCCATAAAACTTTATTTCATTATCTTTTTTATTGAAACATCCAGTAAATAATACCATCACTAAGCTACTTATTATCAATATTTTTTTATTCATATTTTAACCTTTTTTGCCGACATTTTAAATTGCTATTTTTTTGTGCATTATATCTAATTATTCAACTTCCATATTTACTTTTAAGAGTTAAAATAAACAATTATTCCAAAGAATGGATCTATTAAGATATTGTTTATCCTATTTAACTATAATTATTTGAAATTTAAATTTTAAAGGAAAATATAATGTCAACCACTCATCTAAAAGGTAATATAGTAAATCTTGCTGGAAATGAAGTAAATGTTGGAGACGCAGCTCCTATTGTAAATGTTGTGTCTAGCGACCTAAGTAATATAGAAATTGGCGGTCAACAAGGCAAAGCTCAAGTTGTTGTTGTAGTGCCATCTTTAGATACGGCAGTTTGTGCTGCTGAAACTAGAAGATTTAACGAGGAAGCTGCAAAAATTGAAAATGCATCAGTAACAGTTGTATCTATGGATTTGCCATTTGCTATGGATAGGTTTTGTACAACTGAGGGCATAGAAAATCTAAAAGTTGGTAGCGACTTTAGAGCAAAAGATTTTGCTAATGCTTATGGCGTTCTTATAGCAGATGGTCCTCTAGCTGGTGTAACATGTAGAGCGATTTTTGTAATCGATGCAAATGGTAAAGTAACATATAAAGATATTTGTTCAGAAATAACGCAAGAGCCTAATTATGAAGGTGCACTTGCTGCGGTTAAGTCGGTAACATCTACAAGTTGTTGCGGTACTTGTCAATAATCAAGTAATTTATAAAAAAATTCCTGTAGAATTAGATAATAAAATCAAATTTTACAGGATTAATATGTTTTCAAACTTGTACAAGAAATTTTCTTCACAACCTCATCAACCTTTTTTTGTCAATGGTGTAATTTTATTTATCATTTTTTTGCTTCTTTTAGCTTCAAAATATGCAAATATAATTCCTCTTAATGATTCAATGCCATACATACATGAGTATCCCATGATTCACATTATTCTTATTCAGTTTTTTTTAGGATTTTTATTTGTTGTTTTTCCAAAATTTTTGACGCAAGCAAATGTAGCTAAACAAATATATATGAGTATATTTTTCTTATATACCTTTGGTTCAATCACATATCTAGCATCTTTATTTTTAGGAGCAAATTTAACAAAAATAGCAATTATCATACTTTTAATAGCTAGTATCACTAGTTTTCAAACTCTTTTTAAAATACATCAAAAAAGTATAGTTACAGATAAACACGACACGACTTGGATTCTCATAGCTTTCTTTTTTGGAATTTTATCAAATTTCTTATTTTTTATATCTACTTTTAATTTTAATTTTTCTTATGAATTACAGAAATTTAGTATAAATTTAGGTTTTTTCTTATTTATATTTGCCATTATTTTTACAGTTTCACAAAGAATGGTTCCTTTTTTTACAAGTGGAAATGTTCAAAACTACAAAATCAATAAATCCAAATATATTTTAGAGATAACTTTTGTTTTGTTAGGGCTAAAAATAATCTCTTTGAGCCTAAATTATCCTTTGTTTAGTGTTATTATCAACTTCGCTCTTTTTGCTTTTTTTACATATGAGTTGCTTAGGTGGAAACTTCCTATATTTAAAACAACTGCTATTATGTGGATACTTTATCTTGGTTTATTTTGGATACCTATTGGATTTTTTATGTATTTTATTGAATCTATTTCTAACTTATTAAACTTAGGAATATTTTTTGAACAATCTCCACTTCATGCAATCGCCATCGGGTATTTTGTTACTATGCTTATAGGTTTTGGAACTCGCGTAACATTAGGGCATGCTGGTAAAATTCCAACTGCAGATAAAGCTACAATTGCAATATTTTGGTTTATTCAAATCATAGTTTTAATCAGAATTTTTGCTGGAATTTCTCTAAATATGGGCTTAGATTATACTTTTTGGATAGCATTAAGTGCATTTTTATTAGCGCTCGCTTTATTAGTTTGGTCCTGTAAATACCTTTTAATACTGATAAAAGGTATTTAATTACAAAGGCAATTAAGTTGTCACCTTTGTAATAATTTTTCCTATCAAGGAAGTGGTTCTTTTGTGTAAGCAACATTTGCTTCTTCGGATGTATATCTTTCTAGTGTTTTATTTGCTCTAATATCTTCCACCCAATTTGGGTTGAGAAGTAACGATTTAGCACTAAGTACGATATCTGCATCTTCAAGTGCATCCTCAGCGCTAGAGCGATCATGTATGCTTCCACATATCATGATTGGAAGATTTGTGACTTCTCTTGTTAGTTGAGTCATATTTTTATCTGTGCCAAAAGCCTTCTGGTTGTATTCATAAGTGGAAACAGAAATAGCATCTAATGGCTCTTTTGATAAGTCTTTGATGATTTTTTGATATTCATCTTTTGAACCAAAAAGAGAAACCTCCATATCCGCAATCCCCCAATTAGAAATCCTAAATATCAATAGACGATTAGCAGGAATAACCTTGCTAACAGCCTGGATAACTTCATGTGCAAAACGGTATCGATTTTCTTCAGTACCTCCATAATTATCACTACGCTGGTTAGAGTAGAATGATAAAAATTGACTGATGAGATAACCATGTGCACCGTGAATTTCAACTCCGTCAAAACCAGCTTCTATGGCTCCTTTGGCAGTTTCCACAAATCCGTTGATGACATGATCAATATCAAACTGACTCATGCCCTCTGGTACAGGATATGGTGATCCAGTTATAGGATTATTACTTTTGGGAGTAATGGGACTTGGTGCGATACTACGATTTGCAGGATTTACTTCCGGCCAAGCCATTCGTCCACAGTGAAACATCTGCATGATAGCGATAGAACCTTCTTTTTGAATCGCCTTAACGATTGGTTTCCATGCATCTATTTGTGGCTGAGTAAGAATTCGTGCCTGCCCAGGATAACCTTGAGCACTCTCATAATCAGTAACAATTCCTTCAGTATAGATGATTGATACTCCATTTCTAGCACGATGTACCAAAAAGTCAAGCACATCCTGACGAGGTATGCTGTTTCGTGACGCAGACATCCTTGTCATGGGTGCTACACCAATACGATTTTTAAGTGTAAAATCCTTTATTTTTAAAGGTGTAAAAAGTTTGTCATTTTTCATAATACATATTCCTTTCTTTTGTGTGTTATGGTTGATTATATAGCTACTAACCTTAAAAAGATTACAGTTTAATCGGTGCTTAATGGCATTTGAAGATATTTATTCAGTGCTTTACTCAAATTTTATTTTCATTAAATCAGGATACAAAAACTCATAATCCAAAGTTTGTTTAACTTTTTGATTACTGATTATTTTAAAAGAGTTGATGTCTGATTCTACAAATTTTGGAGCGCTATCCCCTATCTGTTTTGCTGCTTGAGTATAATATTCTCTTTTTGTGGGATGCGTATCAGCGCAACAATTAAAAATCTCACCCCAAACTTCTTTCTCAACAATTTGATTGATAATATTAATACAGTCATCACGATGAATCAGATTTACATTGGAATCTGGATTATGTACAAGGCTTCCTTTGTCAAAAAACTTGCCAGGATTTCGACTGTAACCAATCAATCCTCCAAACCTAACAATTGTCGTTTTGAAATTACTGTTTTTTCTAAACAAATTTTCAATTCTCAACAGTGAATTTGTTGTTGAATCTTCAGAATCTGACTCAAATAGTATTTTGTTTTCATTTTTATAAACGGAGGTAGAGCTAATAAATAATATTTTTTCTATTTCAGAACTTTCTATTTCTTTTATCAGATTGTTAAAGTCATCTATGTTCTTGGATGGTATGTTAATTATTAAAATATTTGCTTGAAAAAATGCACCTAGATTGCTGGGTAGCCGCCCAATATCAAGAATAAACGGTTCGATTTTTAGAGACAACAACTCTTGCAAACGACTTTTTGATGTTGTCGAAGCTTTTATATCGTTCCCAATCGAAATAAAATGCTCGGCCAAAGGAAGCCCAAGCCAACCAGTTCCTAATATACTTATAGTTTTAATAGTCATACCTCTTTTATTATTTACACAAGTATTTTACCATATGTACCAGAAATTCATTTAGGTGCATAACTATCAATTTGGATAAAAGAGGACTATCCCTTTTTATCCTTTCTACAAATTTTTCATATCTTTTCCTTGGAATCATATTATATATTTGTTTCC
>CAZYTB010000063.1:0-14498 GCA_964650375.1 uncultured Campylobacterales bacterium
ATGTTATCAAATATATCGTGAGTTTTTGCTTATGCTTTTATATCTAGATGAGTAGGGCTATATACTGTTGTCTCTTCTTGCTTTTTTGTTTGTCGTTTTTTGTTTTGTTCTTCCCTTTTTTCACTTTGCTCTTCTTTGTTTTTTTCTTTTTCATGCTCATTATCTGGATCAATCTTATGAGTTTCTTCAGCAGGCCTTACTTCTATTATCTCTTGTTTATCCGCATCTTGTATAGCGGTTGCAACACTATTTTGCATATCAAGTCTATTTTGAAAATTTGATTGCATTTTAGTTTGGGCAGGCATAGCTTGATTTGCATATGCAACTGCGCCTATTGCGCCTATTGCCATAGTATCTCACCTCTCTTTCTTCTTTAATTTGGGCAAAGCTCAAGTTAAATTCATCTCACTAAAGCTTCGACAAAGTCGAGAAATTATTTCTTTGTTATATTGATTGTTTTATAATCAACATAATTTACATTTGCCCCTTCATTCATTTTTACATTTCTTCTTTGAGTATAATCGACCAAATACGAACCTTTTTCACTCACACTGAAATCTACACAAAGTTTTGCCCCAAATTCTAAAACATTTTGGGGAATACTCTGCTTATCTGTTCTTATTATAACATGAGATGATGGAATATCTTTCAAATGCATCCAAATATCTCTTTTTTTTGACTCTTTTAGCAGTTCAATGTTACCTTTTTTATTCTTTCCAAGCATTATTTTAAAACCTTCCATGTAAAAACTCTCATAAGATACATGCACATTTTTTGCTTTTTTTGAGTGTTTTTGTCTAGGGGAGAGTATATTTATCTCAGTTTCATCATTAGCCAATTTTATGGCATGTTGCAATTTTTGAAGAAACTCTATTTTTTCATCTAAATTTTCTCTTTCAATATATAGAGATTTTGCTTTTCTTTTTAATTTTTTTGAGCCAGTAAAGAGTATATTGGCAGCTTCATTCGCGCTTCTAGCCTCACGAGGCAAAACAATACAAGTTTTATTTCCTTCAAAATCATCTAATTCAATCTCCTTTTGATAAGCTTTTACTTTTTCAAGATTGCTTAAAATTAAAGTTCCCCAAAAATTATACTTTTTAGCTTTTTTTAAAAGCTCTTCTTCGCTGTCAAGTTTATCTAATATACTTTGAAATTTATCTATCTTTTTTTGTGTATTTTTTATTCTTTGAGCTTTGATTTGAAAAATTTTTGTGAATGCTCTTTTTTCATATTCATTTTTTAGATGCTCTTGCAAGTTTTCTATTTTCACTGGTTTTTCATCAAGTTCAAATGGCGGTAAATCCTTTAATTTTTCGCCAACTTTGATACTTCTATATGACACGCTTGAGTCTATGTGTCTCAAAGCTTCTACAACAATACCCTTTTCATCTAAGATGATACAGTTTGTATTTCTTCCCGTAAATTCAAATTGCAATACAGTCTTTTGAGCCTTATAACTGGAGTTTGAATTTACAATAATCCTCAAAACCCTATTGCCTTCTATTACTTGAATATTTTCTATTTGGGCTCTGCCAAAACGCTTATGCAAGACCACATCAAATGGAGCATTATAAAGCTTTGCCCGATTAAATTCTTCCTTTTTAAAGACATAACTATCTCCTTTTTTCATATCAAAAAAGATACTCTCGCTCCCATCAAAAACAATTCTTATAACTGTATCTTCAACCCTGCTTACCGTAGTGATATTTTTAAATTTTTGTAAATATTTTGCTATTTGCTCAAGTTCATGCCATTTCATGCTATCATTATACAATAGAGTTACTAAAGGAGATCCAATGCTACTAAATTTTGACGAAAATCTGTACAATTATAAATTAATGCGCCAAGCCATAATTCCAAGACCAATTGCTTGGATAGTAACTGAGGATGAAAATACAAATATAGCTCCATTTAGCTATTTTATGGGTTTAACCTCAACTCCACCTACTATGATAGTTTCCATTGGACACAAAAGTACCGGTGAACCAAAAGACACGCTCGCAAACATAAGAAAAAGCAAAAAATGCACTATTTGTTTGCCAAAAGAATCCCAACTAGAAAAAATGCACTTTAGCTCAAAAGAATTGGGACATGACAAAAGCGAAGCAAATATTTTTGATATAGATTTAGATAAAAAACTAGAAAATTTTCCTGCCATGGTAAAAGGTGCTCCTGTTGCATTTTTTTGTGAACTTTTTCAAGAGTTAGACATAAAAGGAAGCGAACAAAAGCCAATCATCGTGGAGATTAAACATATGTTTATAGATGATACTTGTTTCACAAATAAAGAAAAGATGTATTTTGAATATGCACCGATAGCAAGAATTGGCAGAGATTACAGTTTTTTGGGTCAAAAGATTAATGCACCAAAAATTCCTTGATGACATTTTAAATATTTTTTTGATAAAATATCTATAGATTAGACAAAAAGGGAAATTATGGGTCAAACTATAACAGAAAAAATTTTTAGTGACCATGTTGGGCACAAAGTAAAAGCAGGCGAAATCATAAGATCAAATATTGATATGATTATAGGGAATGACATAACAACTCCTATATCTATAAAAGCTTTTGAGGACAGTGGGGTAGAAAAACTGGCAAATCCTGATGGATTTTCTATTGTGATGGATCACTTCATTCCAGCAAAAGATATAGCAAGTGCGAATCAGGCAAAAATTAGCCGTGATTTTGCATATAAACACGATTTAAAATACTTTTTTGATGAAAAAGATATGGGCATAGAACACGCTCTTTTGCCTGAAAAAGGACTTATTGTTCCGGGTGATGTCATCATTGGAGCTGATTCTCATACATGTACGCACGGTGGTCTTGGAGCATTTTCAACTGGTAGGGGCTCTACTGATATCTCATTTGCGTTAATCACTGGCGGAAACTGGTTTAAAGTACCTGAAGCCATAAAAGTTGTATTTAGTGGAATTCCTGGCGAATTAATCTATGGAAAAGATTTGATTTTGGAAGTTATCCGTTTACTTGGGGTTGATGGAGCACTTTATAAAACTTTGGAATTCACAGGCGACACTATACCTCATCTTGGTATGGACGACCGTTTTAGTCTATGCAATATGGCAATAGAAGCTGGAGCAAAAAACGGTATAATCGCAGTTGATGATATCACAAGAGAATTTTTACAAGACAAAAACTTAGCAAGAGAGTCAAAAGAATTTTATTCGGATGATGACGCTACTTATGTCCAAACTATTCATATAGATGCGACAAAACTAGAGCCAGTTATCGCGTATCCTAGTTTGCCATCAAATGGCAAACCCTTAAGTCAAGCAGTTAGCGATGAGATAAAAGTAGATCAGGTTTTCATAGGAAGCTGCACAAATGGGCGACTCGAAGATTTAAGAATTGCAGCTAAAATTCTAAAAGACAAAAAAGTAGCAAGAAGAACAAGACTTATAATCACTCCAGCTACTCAAAAAATATCTCTTCAAGCACAAAAAGAGGGTTTGGTTGAGATATTTATTGAAGCTGGTGCTGTTTTTTCAAATCCTACATGTGGCGCTTGTCTTGGAGGCTATATGGGAATACTTGGCAAAGATGAAGTTTGTATTTCAACAACAAACAGAAACTTTATAGGAAGGATGGGTGATAGGAGCAGCAAGATATACCTTGCAAACTCAGCAGTTGCCGCAGCTAGTGCAGTGAGCGGAAAGATTACTGATCCTCGAAGTCTATGATTATTCCAATTCCGTGCGTTATAGTAGCTGGTGGAAAAAGCTCAAGGATGGGAAGTGATAAAGCGTTACTTCCTTTTGGAGGCTTTAAAACTCTGACACAATACCAAATAAAGAGAATAGCTCCTTGGTTTCAAAGCCTACATGTAAGTTGCAAAAGTAGAGATAAGTTTGATTTTGATGCTTCATTTATCGTAGATACAAAAGAATTTAGCGAATTTTCCCCTCTTGTTGCAATTTACAGTATTTTAAAAAAATTTAGCACTCCTGTTTGCATTTTGAGTGTTGATACTCCATTTGTTAGACAAGAGGTTTTTTTAAAAATGTACCAGTCTTTAAGTAAAGACACAGACGCAATAATAGCAAGAACAAATGGAAAGTCTCATCAATTATGTGCTATTTATTCTCCATCTTTACTTCCAAAAATTGAAAAAAATCTGAAAAAAAATCAACACAAAATTAGAGAATTATTTGTTGATTCAAATATAAAATATATAGATTTTGGGGACGAAATTGCTTTTATAAACCTTAACCGTAAAGATGAGTATCAAAAAGCATTAGACCTGCTAAAAAAGGCTAAAAATGATTGATTTATTAACACAATTGCCAAACAGTGAAGATTTAACAAAAATACTTCTTGATATTAAATTTCCAACAATATTTATCTTTGATATAAAAAATTTTAAAGAAATAAACCTAAAATACAGAGATGAGTGCGGGGACGAAGTATTAAAAAAATTTGCACAAACACTGAATAATTTTGCAATAAAACAAGAAATGCAAGCCTTTAGGGCTGGTGATGATGAATTTGTACTATTGTCTCAAAAACCATTTGAGCTTGAGCGAGTAGAAAAGCTACTCTTTGAAATACCAGAATCCTTGCAAGACTTAACCTTTCCATGCAAAGGTGAAAATGTAAAAATCAGCTACAATATGGGTATAAGTATTGATCATTTTAATGTTTTGGAAAAAGCAAAAATAGCTCTAAAGGTGGCAAAAGCAAAAGAGCAAGAGTTTATGTCTTATTCTTTTTTTGCAAAAAATTTACTGGAAGAAAATGCTAACAATCTCAAAGAAACAATCACGGAAGCGATAGAGAAAGAAAAAATCACTCCATATTTTCAACCCATATTTGATGAAAATAAAAATATAAAATTTTACGAAGCACTAACTAGATTTGACGATGCACAAACTCTACAATCCCCTATGTTATTTTTTAATCTTGCCAACCAATACGGATTTTATAAGGATTTATTGCGGGTAATATTTAAAAAAATATCTCATTTTCTAGAGAACACAAACAAAACTATAAGTGTGAATATAGACAAACAAGATTTATTAGATGAGGATATTTTTTCTATGCTTATATCAACTTTCAAAAATAAAAATGTGGTTTTTGAAATCGATGCTAGAGAATTCAAAAAAAATGAATTTAACAAGTATGCTTCTAGACTCAAAAAAAATAACATAAAAATCTTGATAGATAATGTACAAAGTATTGAAGAATATGACGGGATAGACATGAAAAATATTGATTTTATTAAAATTCATCCTAGCATCACAAGAGAAGTAAATTTTCATAACAATATAGACTTAATAAAAAATTTAAAAACCTTAGATAAAAAAATAATTGCTACGGGGATAAATTCAGAAAATAGCTACAAAATAGCAAAAGAAAACAACTTGGATTATTTTCAAGGCTTTCTTCTAGGCTATCCTGAAAAGGAAATAAAATGACAAAATACAAAGTAGTTGATTATCAATGTTAATAAAAAAATTACTCGCTCTTTTAGTTTTGGCTTTTTTATGTTCGCATTTATTTGCAAATGATGCCTTGGACACATTTAATCTAGCAAAATATTATGAAAAAGCAGGTAATATTAAAAAGGCAATGCTCTTATACAAACAAGCTGCATCCTTATCTATGAAACCTAAAAAAACAGATAATTATGTAAAAGTAGAAAAACAAGGTAGTGCAGCCATCGTAGATTTTGGAAAAAACGATATACAGGGCTATGCAAATAAGAGCACAAATAACACGATAGAGCAGATTATCACATCAGCCTTTGATGTAAAACCATATAATATGAATTACCTTTTGCCTATTACTTATGATTTTGTTAGTCATAATGGCAGAAAAGATATCGAAACAAAATTTCAAATTAGCTTCAAGAAGATTCTCGCTAAAAACTTACTAGGGTTAAATGATCAATTATTTTTAGGATATACTCAAACATCTTGGTGGCAAACTAGCGCACCGTCGGCCCCTTTTAGGGAATCAAACTATGAGCCAGAAGTTTTTATGATGATTCCCAATGGGAATGGGCAAAGTATTTTAAAAGCCTCTAAAATAGGCTTACTTCATCAATCAAATGGGCAAGGAGGTTTGCTTTCTAGGTCTTGGAATAGAGTTTACTTAAGTGGAATCTTTCAGCAAAATGGAGTATTTGTAATACCTAGGATTTGGTATAGATTTCCAGAAAAGAAGAAAATAAATATAACTGATACAAGTGGGGATGACAATCCAGATATTTATGACTATTTAGGCTATGGAGATTTAAAAATTGCTTATCCATACAAAAAAAATCTTTTCTCCATATTAATTAGAAATAATCTTAAATTTGATAAAAATAATCATGGTGCAGTTCAATTTGATTGGACTTTTCCAGTTCCTTGGATAAAAGATACATTTGGATACTTGCAACTATTTAGCGGTTATGGTGAAAGTTTGATAGATTACAACAAAAGAAATGATAAAATTGGTCTAGGTTTTGCCATTACGAGATAAGAGCCCGATAGGAATACAATGTTTGAAATAGCCACAGCCTTAGGCTTAAAAATTTTGCCTCTTTACATAACTATATTTCTTGGTTATGTTATGATTCACTTTTTTAATGCTAGGCGTGAAAGTATGGCTTCTTTACTCATATACATAATCGGTCCGGTTGTTATTTTCATGGCTTCGTATAAGGTTGAGATTAATTTAGCAGTTATGTCTTTGCCTATGTTATTATATCTTCTTAGTAGTATTTTAGCAATATTGGCCTTGAAATTTGGTAAATATTTTTTTAAAGACAATACAAGAAATATCTTGGCTTTTTCAGCTGGAACAGGAAATACGGGCTACTTTGGCATTCCATTGGCTATCATGGTGCTAAATGAAAACCTGGCAAATATATATATTTTCACTGTTCTTGCCTCTCTTCTTTACGAAAGCACAGTTGGTTTTTTTGTAGTAGCAAAAGGAAATTACAGCATAAAACAAAGCCTTATCAAAGTCGCAAAACTACCTTCAATTTACGCACTTATTTTAGGATTACTTTTAAATATTTCACATGTAAAGCTGAACACAGATTTAACTTCATATCTTGAATATTTCAAAGGCGCTTATGCGATACTTGGCATGATGATGATAGGCATGGGGTTGAAAGGATTAGCCCATGTTGGAGTAGATAAGCTATTTATGGGTTTTGCTTTTTTTATAAAGTTTATCATATACCCACTAGCTGTACTTTGCATCATTTGGATTGATTCAACTTTTTTTAAATTTTTTAATCCAGAGTTATACAAAGTTATGTTTATATTTGCAATTCCGCCGATGGCAGGAAATACTGTTGCCGTGGCTTCGCTCTTAAAAGTGCATCCTGAGAAAGCTTCATTAGCAGTTATTATCAGTACGATAATTTCTATTTTTACCATTCCAATTATGATAGCTTGGTTTATGCCTTAATTTTTAGATATTCTCTCAGTCTTCTGATTCCTTCTTTCATATGTTCTATGTTTCTAGTGTAGGCAAATCTTATATACTTATTCGTTTCATTTTCACCAAAATCAATTCCTGGAGTTGAAGCTACATGTATATTTTCTAACAACTCTTTTGCAAAAGCAAAACTATCATCACTATATTTTGAGATATTTGCCCACAGATAAAATGCACCCTGAGGTGAGGCATCTATCTCAAATATTTGGGAAAGTTCACCATATAAAAAATCTCTTCTTTTTTTGAACTCTTCTTTTACTTTTACCTGATACTCATCATCAAAAGCTTCCAATGCACCATATTGGCTAAGAGTTGGAGCGGAGATAAAAAGATTTTGACAAAGTTTTTCTGCCTCTTTTAATTTATGGCTAGGAACTATTATCCACCCAAGCCTATTGCCAGGCACACAATAAAACTTAGAAAAACCATTTATGACATAAGCATTTTTGCTAAATTCCAATGCACTCCTGGCATCTTCTCCATAAGTTAATCCATGATATAACTCATCAGATATAAAAGAAATATTTTCCTCATCGCAGTACTCTATCAGTTTTTTTAAATTCTCTTTTTTGTATATATTTCCCGTTGGATTTGCTGGAGATGATATTTGCAAAGCATCAAGTTTCCGTCCTTTTAAATCCTCTACATGTAGCTGAAAATCATCCTCTTTTCCTATGGGCATAAAAACTGGTTCTATATCCATAACATGTGCAAAATTTTTATAACAAGGGTAAGATGGATCAGACAGCCCCAACCTAGAAGATTGTTTCAGACAAAGTGAATAAGCAACCAAAAAAGCTCCACTAGTACCAGGAGTCAAAAATATCTGTTTCGGATCCACACTTACACCATATGTTTTTTTATAATGCTTTGCAATCTTGTCTCTAAGCTCAAAAAGTCCCAAACTTTCCGTATAAGAAAACTTATCTTCATCAATTGCAATATGTAGCGCCTTTTTCACCTTAGGAGAAGGTGGAATATCAGGCTGACCTATCTCAAAATGAATAGCATCATCAAACTTAAGCGCATCTCTGACTATATCCATAACAATAAAAGAGCTCATCTTAGAACATCGCATAAAAATTCCTTTGCAAGAATAATAACAAAAGTTTTATAAGATATTTGATAAAATATACAAAAAGGTGATAATTATGGATAAATTAAAAGAAAATTTAGAGAAAAATGGTTTCAGTGTTTATTTTGTAAAAGATAAAGCAGAGGCGCTTGCTTTGGCAAAAACATTTTTAAAGGGCGTATCTTCTATCGGTCTTGGTGGCTCAACAACAGTTGTGCAAGTTGGACTTCTTGATTTTTTAGTTAAGCAAAAAGATATAAAGTTATACAATCAGTATGAATCTGGTATTAGCATGGAAGAAAACACAAAAAGAAGAAGGGAAGGAATGCTGGCTGATCTTTATGTAGCTGGATGTAATGCTATCACCCAAAATGGTGAATTAGTCAATGCAGACGGAAGTGGAAATAGAGTAGCAGCTCAAATTTTTGGTCCAAAAAAACTTTTATTACTAGTTGGAACCAACAAAATTGTTCCGACAATAAAGGATGGTTTTGAGAGGATAACAAATATTGCTGCTAGAAAAAATATAGACCGCATGAATGCTAAAGCACTAGAAATGGGAAAAGAGCCAAAATACAATCTAAACAATATCGCAAACAAATTTGCATACATAAACGGTGATGTAAAAGACAGGACAAACATTATTTTAATAAATGAAGAGTTAGGCTATTAATGCTATAATAATATTTTAAAAAGAATTAGGAATTTAAAATATGAAATTAACACATTTAGATGAAAAAGATAGACCGAAAATGGTAGATGTTTCAGATAAAGCCGATACTATAAGAATTGCAACAGCAAGTGGAATTATCAAAATGAGTCAAGTTGCATACGATATGATAGTTTCACAAAAAACAAAAAAAGGGCCTGTTTTACAAACTGCGATTATCGCTGCAATTTTAGGAACAAAACAGACTAGTAGCCTGATTCCTATGTGCCATCCTTTGATGCTTACTTCTGTTAATTGTGAAGTAGATGAACTAAGTCATCTTCCTGGTTTTAGACTAAGAGTAAAAACCAAACTGAGAGGGCAAACAGGCGTCGAAATGGAGGCCTTAACCGGGGTTAGTATTGGGCTTTTGACGATATATGATATGACAAAAGCGATAGATAGATCCATGGTTATCAGCGATATTTTATTGGAAGAAAAAAGTGGAGGGAAAAGTGGAGAATTCAAAAGAGCTTAAACTGCAATACCCTTATAATTGGCAATATAAAATTATATTGGAAAAAGAGCATGATGCTGAAAATATAGCAAAAGAAGTGCTCCAAGATAGAATTCATACAATTAAAAAATCTCAAGATAGTTCAAAAGGTAAATATGCCAGTCACTCTTTAGAAGTTCTTGTTCATAGTGATGATGACCGAAAAGAGCTATTTGGGGCTTTAAAAAAACATCAAAATATTAAATTTGTACTTTAGGGAGGTACTATACAATGCAATCAACTCAAACAATTTTTTCTACCACAATTAAAGAAAATCTGGAAAATCCTCAATTTTTAAAAATTCTTCATGATCTTAGCTTTGAACTCTCAAGGCAAAAGATTCAAAGATTAAAAGATGACAAAAAAATACAAAATAGAATCGGGGGGCTTTTTGAACTGTATTGTACAATTTTAGATCAAGAAAATGCAAAAACTGCGAAAAATATAGCAGTTGTTATAGAAGGTTTGCTGAAAGCTGCAAGTCATGATAAAGAAGAATTTTTATATAAAACTATATACGAGAGAGAGCAACTAAAAAATTCCATAATTACACAAAAAAACAGTATAAAAAATACAATAACACAAACTTATAATATCCTTGAAAAGCACATAGATTCTTTACCACAAGATACACAGGAGGTAGCGGCTAGAGCACTAAATGATACAAAACTAAACGCACTTGAAATGCTAGGAATTTTAAGAGAAACTACTGAAGAAGCGCTACTGACAACTTTAGAAAAAGCTAGCGATATAGAAGATACCACTTTTGAAATAACTAAAAATTTAACTTTTCAGGCTATAAATGATGGTGATTTTTTCAAAAGAAGATTTTTGGATATCGCCGATACAATTATGGATGTCTCCTTAGAAATAGCAAATGAAAACAGTAATCATGCGAAAGAGCTTATAAATGGTTCCTTTGAAGGTGTCAAAGAGGGAATTTCAAAGGCCATAGATAAATTTAAAAACGATATGAAATTTGCACCTGAAGTTGCTGAAGAAATTTTGGGAAAAAGTCTTATAGAAACAAAAAAGGAACTTCTACATGTAGAGGAAGAGTATATTGAAATTTTGAAAAATCTTTCAGTTGGATATGATGATCAAGTTCAAAAAATACTCTATGAAAATATAGACGAATACGACAGTTCCGTTGCAAGGCTAAAAAGAGCAACAGCAGAAGCAAGAGATGTAATTTCCCAAAGAATAGAAGATTTAACATCTGAAGTCACTATTGACGGTATAAAAGAGATGGCTGGAGAAAAATTTGCATCCCTAAAAAAAGATGTAAATTCTTTAGAAGAAAAAGCAAATAAAAAGTTTGAGTCTATAAAACAAAATGAAACTGCTAAAAAAGCTGCAACCGAGGCAAAAAAACTTGGACTCAGGGCTTGGGAAGTAGCCAAAAGCATGGTTGACGGTGCAATGAAAAGTGCGAAAGACAGTATGAAAAAAGACGAAAAATAACTATTTGAGCGTTTGCAAAAACGCTATCAAATCGTTCATTTCTTGCTCACTCATCCATTCAAATGAAGGCATAGTGGAGACACTTTTGCCTGTTTCTGTAGTACCTTGCCATGCAAAATTTGTATTTGTTTTTGTTGTATGGTCTTCTACTATAACAGCGCTTGGCTTAACAAGTGACTCTATCAGATATGAACTATCGCTGTAGCCTCCTATATAAGACAAATCTGGGGCCATATATCTAGGTGCCATCTCAGTGGCTTTATATCTGTGACAAATTGCACAATTAGTTGCTGCTATCTTTTTACCCTTGATTATGTCACCTTTTATTTTCTGGGTCAATTTTTCAATTAATGCCTCACCTCCATCTTCTCCAACTAGCTTAACAGCAATCCAAGGAGATATTTTTTTAAATTTATTTTTTAGTTGTTTTGAATCATCATAAATTGTAAATGAAATTGGAAAAGATCCATTATTTAGTCTTAAAAATTTATCATTTAATTTTCTTGTTAAACTGCCAAACCAATATCCATTTTTATAAATCATATTTATAGTAAATTTTGTTTCTAAAGGATTAATCTCTTTAGTTTTTTCAAAACCTTCTGCTGTTAAAATCTTTCTATATTCATTAGATTCAATCTTTTTTGTATTTATATCTTGTTTTTGAGGTTCTATTGTATTAGTGTTGTTTTCATCTGCGTATGTCTGATATCCGTTTATAGTGATATTTGATTCTTGTATATTAGTTATTGTTGTTAATTCATATATCACGACCGCTCTATTTTTACTTCCCATATCTACATAAGGCAAATCTCCTTTTACTGTTGAAAATTGCATAGAAAATCCATCAGCAAATTGATTTGTTGCATTTGTATCAAATAAATATCCATCATCATCTTTCCACTTCAATAATAAGGCAATATTTTCACCATCATATAAAGCTTTTACCTTTATTTTTTTTACATTACCTTCAGTGCTCAATTCACTTAAATTGTTATCGTTTTTTTCTGTCATAACTATAGGATATAATTGAATTTCAGTGTAATCTGTACTCAGCCATGCCTTAGAATTTGAGTCTATCCCATATAGATTGCCAGGAACTTTTGTAGCTTTTATGTAGTCACTTGCAGAAGCAATGTCTATTAAAAATATAATTAAAATTAAAACTCGTGCAAGTATTTGTAAATTTGATATTTTCATATTTTTAATTTCTCCATCTTGTAAATTAGATAGACATTATACAATAAATTTAGCACTCTATTTTGAAATAAAAAAGTTTTTGAAGAATTTTAGAAGAGGAGGTAAAATCCTCTTCTAAATGTTCATATATTAGTATCTATATCTTAAAGATAAACGAATATCAGATGCATTATCAACAAAGCCCATACCTTGAGCCGCTGCTTCAGCCTTGGTCATCGGTGTTCCAGTTGAGCCAAAGAACATATCGCTTCCTGTGTAATCATACTTGATGTATGTATATCTGATTTGAGCTGTAAGAAATTTGTCTAACAGTGGTATATTATAGTACACCTCATAAGCATTACCGCGAGCTGATAATTTTGAGCCTATTAAAGTATCTTCACCATAGTCAAAACTTCTCCAATATTTACTTCCATGATTGTACTCAAGTCCAAATCTATCATTATCCATAAATCCTGGAAGATTTACACCAACATAAATAGATGTACCTGTTTGAGATTTAGAAGAACCAAGCATACCTGGTCCCGCAGGTGCCATTCCTTCTTCACTTGCAATTGTGTTAGTAATACCTTTTGGGTCCGTTTTACTCCAAGCAAACGATGCAAAAGCAGTTGTATTATCTAAAAAATCACTTATGCCGTCGCCAATACCATCAGCCTTAAAAGACAGTGCTCCGCCGGTAAGATCGCCAACATCTTTTAAAGACATTGCAAAAACATCATCAGTTGGATCCATAGGAGTTGAAGAACCACTTGTTCTAGTAAAGTTAGCCCCCATCATATTCCAACCCTGAAACCAGTTTGCCATAACTTTATATTGACCATCATAATATAATTGTGCCAAAAGACCAGCTAAATCCATGTTTGGAGAGTAAAATTGGCTCGCGCCTTGTGAATAAGGCAATGCTAAAGAAGTAGCCCCTGCATATGTCAAATTAGAACCATTAAAGCCAGTGAATCCTGGATATTTGCCATCTGCATTTGAATTTCCTCTACCTAAACAAATTTTAAAGTACATTCCTTCAATATTTGTTAACTTTTCAACATTAACCATAAAACTAGCACCGTCAAACTCCATATTGATATTGTGACCAATTGGAGATTCTGGTGCATCATTATCATCTCTAAGGTTTGTAAGAAAACCATCTGTCGCAGGTCTTCTACCGAAGCTTATAGTGTAAGGTACTTTTCCATTATTATTTCCAAGATATAAGAAATATGCTTCTTTGAGCCTCAAAGTCGCATCACTTGGTGTTTCATTAGGATACCAATCCATATTTTGAAAACCATTTAAGGCAGCCGTATTGTTATAACCAAAATATTTATAAACACCTAAAGCACCTCTAAAAACTAGGTCATCTCTTGGTTGTGCAGCCATATTCAAAATTAACTTATTAGTCCAAAGTCCATTTTTAACTGTATTTTTTGCTCCTGAAGCATTACTAGTGCCATAACTAATCGCATCATATGCAGTTCTAAAATCAACACTAAATTTTATATTATCATGTGCATCATGTGCCTTTACCTCTAACAATTGCTTCTTAAGTGCACCTATATTAATCTTTTGTTGTACAGCTTTAAGCTCTTGCATTTGTACTTTAAGTGCTTCTATTTCTGCTTTCATATCCATATCTTTTGCAAATGCATAAGATCCAAATATAGCTCCAATCAGCAATGGAGCCACCAATTTCTTCATGTCAAACCTCCGAATAGTTTTATAATTAAATTGATTAGAATTCTAATCAAAAAACGCACCACAACAAACACATATCACCAATTAAAATAATAATTATATAGCCATGTATTTTAATTAGTGACATAATAGCTAAATAAAGATAAAATAAAATTTAAATTATGATATAAATGTAAATTTTATTTTACTATAAGAAAAATAAAATTTACATTTGAATAAAATATATAATGAGATTATAGTACATTAGTAATTTAGCTTACTTTAAAGTAGATTATAATTTATATATATTATAAGCAAAAAGAATGATGTTAAATAATAAATAAACCATATAAAGCAATTAAATAGAAGTTTCTAAAAAGAAGGTACAAGAATCCGGCAGCGACCTACATTTCCACAACAGT
>CAZYTB010000064.1:0-12713 GCA_964650375.1 uncultured Campylobacterales bacterium
CTACAAAAGAGAAAATTTTACTTAATAGAAGATGCACTTGAGGAAATAATATCTGCTCTAAAAAAAGAATTTCCAAAAATATATAAAATTAAATTAAAAATTTCAAAACCAGACATATTGGATGGATGCGTAGTTGGCGTGATTATTAAAAGAAAATTAAAAATTTATTAAAAATTTATTAAAAAAACTTTAAATCTAGCTAAAATTATGTTATAATTACTCCTTAAATTTTAAAGAAGGAATGATAATGCGAATTCTAATCGTAGAAGACGAAGTGACACTAGGTAGGACTATTGCGGAAGGACTTCAAGAGTTTGGCTATCAAACAGATAGCTCTGAAAATTTTAAAGATGCTGAGTATTATATTGGGATTAGAAATTATGATTTAGTTTTAGTTGATTGGATGTTGCCTGATGGTGATGGAATTGATTTAGTAAATATCATAAAACAAAAATCTCCAAGAACTGCAGCTGTTGTAATATCTGCAAAAGATGATAAAGATAGTGAAATTAAAGCACTAAAAGCTGGTGCAGATGATTACATCAAAAAGCCATTTGATTTTGATATTTTAGTAGCCAGGATAGAAGCTAGACTTAGATTTGGCGGAACAAATGTTATAAAAATTGATGATTTAGTAATTGATCCTGATGAAGAAAAAATTATTTATAAAGGTCAAGTAATTGAACTTAAAGGCAAACCTTTTGAAGTATTGACTCATCTTGCTCGTCATAGTGATCAAATTGTATCAAAAGAGCAGTTGCTAGATGCAATCTGGGAAGAACCGGAGCTTGTAACTCCAAATGTTATAGAAGTAGCTATTAACCAAATTCGTCAAAAAATGGATAAACCATTAGAAATCTCAACTATTGAGACGGTTAGACGAAGAGGTTATAGGTTTTGTTTTCCCAAAAAAGTATAAGAAATAGTTTTATATTACAATTAGTATTCGCCTCGGCGATGCTAATTGTAATCTTTTCAATAATCCTATACAGCTACATAAAAATCTCCATCTATAAAGACCTCACAAGAGCACTAACAAAAGAAGCCGCAATGATTGCAGTCGCAAAATCATCTGATCTAAAGAAGATTGGATTAAACATATTTAATCCAAAAGAGAATACATCAGACACCACGATAAAAATGATAGTCAAGGCAGATGCCAAGTCAAAAATCACTTTTGAAAATTCCACAAAACATAATCAACACTACTTAACTATATATTACCCATTTAACCAAAAAAAAGCTCTTTTTATTTGCATAACAAAAAATGTACATAATACAGATAAATTGTTAGATGAGATTCTAACAAATATTTTAACCATAAACTTTATTGCTATTTTTTTGATTCTATTTTATGCCCTATTTCTCTCAAGAATGCTTTTGTTGCCAATTAAATCATTAGCTATGAAGCTCGCCAATATGAATGAGAGTTTTTTGCAAACGATTGATCCAAAGACTCTGCCTGAAGAATTTGCTCCTTTGGGGAAAAGTATAAATAATCTAGTTAAAAGAATCCGAACATTTACAGAATATCAAAAGGAATTGTTTATAGGAACCTCACACGAATTAAAAACTCCTCTTGCAGTTATGAAAACAAAAAATGAAGTAACCCTTTTGAAACCAAGAGATAAAGAGAAATACATAGACACGCTCAAAAGCAATAATCAAACTATTGATGAAATGAACAAGATGATAAGCAATATTCTGGAAATTGGAAGGCAAGAAAGTGCGCATTTTGAAGAACCGATAAAGATTGATTTGATAAAATTTTTAAATGAAAAAATTAATAATTTTAAAATTCTAGCTCTTCAAGTAGAGAAAAACTTCGAAGTTGACATTTCCCCAAAAAGCTATATAATTAAGACCCAGCCAACCCTGCTTATACACATAATTCAAAACTTTGCACAAAATGCTATAAAATTTACACCAATAGGTAAAACTGTATTTGTAAAATGTTTTTTGAGTGAAAACGGATATAGCATAAATATCATCGATGAAGGTTGTGGTATTGATGAGAGTAGAGATTTATTTGCTCCATTTAAAAGATTTGGAAATAAACCAGGAGCTGGTCTTGGTCTTTTTTTGGCAAAAGGAGCTGCAAATGCAGTTGGAGCAAAAATTTCAATAAAAAATAAAAACGATAAAAGTGGGACAATCGCTACTTTATTCATCCCAACTGACAAAAAATAAAAAAAAATTACAAAAAATTGATTTTTTAAATTTACTCAAAGTATTTTTACTGTATAAATTTTAAAATAAAAATTGAGGAAATTAATAATGTCATTGTTGATAACAGACGAATGTATAGCATGCGATGCATGTAGAGAAGAATGCCCGAACAGTGCCATAGAAGAAGCGGATCCAATATATATAATTGATCCGGATGTTTGCACAGAATGTGTAGGGCATTATGATGAGCCGGCTTGTATTTCAGTTTGCCCTGTTGATTGTATCATACCAGACCATGACAACATAGAAAGTATGGAAGAATTAAGATTAAAATTTGAACAACTAAATAGCAAAGAATAATGGCTAAAAGAACAGCTGTCATAGATATAGGTTCTAATTCAGCCAGGATGGTAGTTTTTGAAAAGACCAGTCACTTGGCTTTTCACTTGATAAAAGAGGTGAAAAGCCAGGTTAGGATTGGTGAAGGCGCCTATGAGAATGGTGGAGTTCTACAAGAAATTCCACTAAATAGAGCTTTTGATACTCTAGAAAGCTTTAAAAATATCATAAAAATGCTCAAATGCAATAAAACTTTATGCGTTGCAACCTCTGCACTTAGAGATGCCCCAAACTCAGATGCATTTATCAAAAAAGTAAGCAAAGAACTTGATATTGGTATAAAAATAATAGATGGCAAGAAAGAGGCTTACTATGGAGGAATTGCAGCTATAAACCACTTGATGCCAATCGAAAATAGTGTCACTATTGATATAGGAGGAGGTTCAACTGAACTAGCCCTTATAGAAAATGGTAGAATTACAGATACTGTATCTTTAGATATTGGGAGTGTCAGACTAAAGGAACTCTTTTTAGATAAACATGCCTCAGATACAGATATACTTTCTTATATAAAAAAACAAATGAAGATATTACCAGAGAAATTTGCTACTTCAAATATGATTGTCATCGGGGGTACCACTAGATCACTTTCAAAAATAATTATGTGCGACACAAACTATCCACTAGAAACAGTACATGCTTTTGAATACAAGCTCAGTGATCACATGGATATTATAAAAAAAATAAAAAATTCTCAAACAACACAATTGAAAGAGTTTGGAATAAAAAAAGATAGAATTGACACAATCAGAGAAGGCTTATATATATTTGATGCTATTTGCAAAAAGCTACATGTAAAGAACATAATCACTTCAGGAGTAGGAGTGAGGGAAGGCGTTTACTTATACGACCACCTTAGAAATTCAAATCATCTGTTTAGCCCAACATTTAAATTAAGCCTTAGAAGCCTAGTTGATAGATTTGAAATCAAAGATATTCAAAATAATTCTGCCTTGACTTGTGTTGGTAATTTGTTTGATGCATTAGAATATATACATCAAATAGATCAAAAATACAAAAATGAACTCAGTATATCAGCCAAATTATACAATATAGGTATAAAATTAAATTTTTATCAAAAAAATCTTCACAGTTTTTATTTTATATTGAATAATTTAAATTATGGTTTTACTCATAAAGAAAAAATACTCATAGCAATTCTAATAAAATACCACATGAAAAAACTTCCATCATCTGATGATTTGATAGTTTACAAAGACTTGCTGCCAGATATAAATATAGTCAATTGGCTAAGCTTTATGCTTTCTCTCACAAATTGTTTGCACGAAGATTTAGTAAATGCCAAGTTTGAATTTGAATATAAAAATCACACTCTGCATGTAACTTCAGATAAAAAGCTGCACCTTGCAAAAGAATGCATAAAAAAACTTGCTAAACCAGCTTCATTTGCAATAATTTTAAATGAGGAGCAGTATTAAAACTGTCTTCCCATTGTAAATTCAAATGTTGATGTATTGTCTCCGGGTTTTTGTAGTAGTGGAGCAGCAAAAATAAAGCTAATTGGTCCCATCGGAGATGTCCACTCCAAGCTCACACCAGTACCTGCTCTTTTAATATCCAAACTATCTTCCCCAATCATACCATAATCAAAAAACAGAGATCCTCTAAGCTTTAATCTCTCAAGTAACGGAAAGCTTGCTTCTACAGAATTTGCAAACATCATCTTTCCTCCAAGTAAAGCACCACTACTGTTTTCTGGTGAAATTGTTCTAGAACCATATCCTCTTACAGTGCTAATTCCTCCCATGTAAAGCTTTTCATCAATTGGCAAATATCCATTATCTGTAATATAATCAAATAAAGCTTTGTATCTTAATATTAAATCATAATTTATTGTATCCTCTAACCCATGAAAATATGCAAATTTGTTGCGAATACTGATAAATTTTTCATCGCCGCCAAGTCCTGCAAATTCTACACTTGAAGCTGCACTAATTCCCCTTCTTGGGAGATAATAATCATCTGTATTATTAAATGAGACAGAAGGTGTGATGGAACTTTTTATAGTACTTCCAATTCTGTATAATGATGGATCTAAGCTTGATGCTAAATTACTTAGTTGTGATTGTTGCAGTGTATATCCAACAGATCCGCTCCAAGATCTTCCAAATTTTCTACCAAGCGTGATACTAAAACCCATATCTTTTTGATCATAACTTGTATAAGTATAATTTTGTCTAAAAATACTTCCACCTAAACTATAAACAGAATCATTTAGCCTAGGATTAGTCAAAGAAATTCTTCCACTTAATATTGAATTTGATCTATCTATATTTACAGCCATGTTCATACCGGAGCCAAATATATTTCCATCTGATAAATTTGCACTCAAAAGCACTCCATCCGATGAGCCATATCCAATTCCTCCGCCGATTGAGGCCGTTCTAGCTTCTTTCACGGTAACTAGTAAATCTACTTTATCTTCACTGACTCTCACTTCTTTTATAGAAGCATCTTCAAAATAACCGGTTCGTTTTAATGCTGTTTTTGAGTCTTCTAAATCTGTTCTATTATACAAATCTCCTGCTGCTAGATATATATTTCTCCTCACAACTCTATCTATCGTTTTAGTATTGCCAGAAATCCTGACATCATTTATATATACTTTTTGGCCGGGATAAACGATAAAGTTAATATCTGCCTTATGTGTTTTTTTATGTGTTTTTACATCTGGATTAACTTGAACATACGCATAACCAAGGTTTGCCACATCTTTTTCTATAGTTTGCATGTCTTTTCTGAGTCTTTTTGAGCTAAACATTTGACCTAGCTGAAGGTGCATATTTTTTATAATCTTTTTTTTATTAATCAACCCTTTTGGAACCGTAATATTAACTTTTCCAACATTATATTGCTCACCTTCTTTTATGTTATATGTGAGTGTTGCAGCATAACTATCTATATATGCTTTTAAGAAAGGGCTGCTAACTTTTGCATCCAAGTAACCATGTCTGAGATAAAAATCTTTTATCCTTGATGGGTCATATATTAAATCATTTAGTTTAACTTCTCCACTATCAAATCCCCACATCCAGGAAAGATATTCTTCTTGTTTGTTGGCAATTGAAGATCTAAAATCGCTATAATCAAATTTTTTAACTCCACAAAGCTCTACTTTTTTTATAATAATTTTTTCGCCTCGGTTAATAATCAAATTTACAGACAATGAGTTTTTATTTAGATTTTTGGTATTTGATTCTACAACAGTATTAAAATAACCCTTGTCCTCATAATATTTTTCTATATTTTTCTTAGCAGATTCTACCTTGCTCAAGCTGTACAACTCACCCTTTTTAATGCCCAATATATCCAAAATTGTTTTTTTATCATTCTCACCAATTCCACTTACATCGATATTGGCAATAACAGGTTTTTCCACCACTCTTATAATTAAATCTCCATTATTCTCCTCTTCAACTGCTATATCTTTAAAATAATTTTGTTTATATAATTCTTTTATGCCTTTATCTATAATATCAATGTTTAAAGTATCACCTTTTGAAATTTTCATAATCTCCAAAGCAATACTAGGGGAAAGATGTACCAAGCCATCAAATTTTATACTTTTTATAGTCACTGCATATAGTGACGAAACTAACATCAAACCTGATAACAATATTTTATTCATTAAGTAAACCCTATTCTAGTATTTTAATTGCCATAAAAAAAAGATATAATACCATTTTTGGAATTAATTATTTGTTAAAGGGCAATATACATGAAAATTGGAATTATAGGTTTAGGACTTATGGGCGGTTCACTTGGACTTGCTTTTAAAAATATAAAGTTTATATCTAAAATATGTGGATTTGATCATAACATATCTCACTGCGAAGAAGCTTTAAAACTGGGCTTAGTGGATGAGATTGTTTCTTTCCCTGAAATTAAAAAATGCGATATGATATTTTTAGCAATTCCCGTTGAAGCCATTATTAACTTAATGGGGGATTTAACTAATATCCCCAAAGATACAACTATAATTGATTTGGGAAGCACAAAAGAAGAAATTATCAATAAAACTCCAAAAGAAATTAGAAATAACTTCATAGCAGCTCATCCAATGGCTGGAACAGAAAAATTTGGACCAAGTGCGGCCATAGAAAACCTGTATCATGACAAAGTTGTTGTTTTTTGTGGTACTGAAGATAGTGGTGAAGCTCATAAAAATAGAGCTATACAAATATTTTCCCATATTGGGATGAAGATTGTATTTATGAATCCAAAAGAGCATGATAAGCATGCATCTTTTATTTCACATTTACCTCACGCACTAAGTTACGCCCTAGCCAATAGCGTTATGGGTCAAGAAGATCCTAAAAGCATATTGCTTCTAGCCGCTGGTGGTTTTAAAGATATGAGTAGAGTTGCAAAGTCATCGCCTCAAATGTGGGCTGGTATATTTAAACAAAACAAAGATAATTTATTGCACTCCATAAATCTATTTGAAAAAGAGTTATTAAAATCTAAAAATATGATAGAAGATAACAAATGGGAAGAGTTAGAAGAGTGGATGGGCAAAGCTACCACTCTACATAAAATTCTCTAGTAGGAATTCCTAAGATACACTCCTAAAAATATAGCCACTAAACCCTAATAGTATATTTGCAGGAACCATATATTTTGCTATTGGGCCTAATTTATTTTTGGCACCTTTAAAATCTTCCACCTCTAGTAGTTTTTGGGCTTTATTTCGTAAAAATACCATAGCAACATAATTTAATGTCATAATAGTCCATATGACTTCTTTTACATGCACAAGATTATATAAGTACATAGCATAATTATCTATAATTTTTTCATTGTTATCTAGTTATGTTATTTCTATTCTATAATTTGAAAAAAACTCCAGCATTTTATTACTCCAATTTGTTTAAAAAATCTAAAAGACCTTTGATTATATCTTTTGGCTCTGGCGGACACCCTGAAATATGATGTGCGATTGGTAAATATTCACTCACAGGAGCTTTAATCGCAAAAGTTTTTTCAAACGGGGCTTCCATAGTAGGACAATCTCCTAGGCTAATAACCCATTTTGGAGAGGGTATTTGCTCATATGCATCAAGTGCATGATGATGCATATTTACACTCATAGCTCCACTTAAAAGCATTACATCTGCATGTCTTGGGCTTGCTACAAAGTAAAATCCGAGTCTCTCCAAGTTATAATATGGATTAGATAAAGCATTGCATTCAGCCTCACAGGCATTACAACTTCCGCTGTCAACCATTCTGATAGCAAGACTTCCGGCAAATTTTTTGTTAATTTTATTTTTTATTTGTTTTTTTATTTCTTCTAATTCGTCATCAAGCTCTAAATTTTCAGTCGAAATCTCTCTACCTACTCTTCTTTGCCAAAATTTAATCATCATCTTCCTCTGTTTTTCGCAATTATACCATTAAATTATTAAACGATATGCTAAAAATATTTTTATTATTTTCATGTCTATATTCTAATTTAAAGTTATGATATTCTAGTATTCTTTTTACAATATTTAAACCTAAACCATAACCAACTATATTGCGCGAATTATCCTCCTGTGTAAAGGTTTGCATATAGTATGATAAGTCTTTACTTAGCTGTGTCCCTATATTTTTGATTTCCAAAACATTTTTATCTATTAAAATTTCAACTTTGCCTTTTTCTTTGTATTTCAAGGCATTGTCAATTAAGTTTTTAATGGCAATAGAGAGATAATTTATGTCAGCATTACAATCAAAAAGATTGATAATTTTAACTTCAATCTCTTCTTCATTTTCTATTAGCATCTTTGATAAAGAAGAGGCTAAAATTGTGTCAATTGAGTATTTTTTTATATCTAATTCTATACTATTTGAATTTAATCGCTCTATCTCTAAAAGCTCATTTGTTAAGCTATCTATTTGGTTTATTGATTTTTTTAATATCTTTTTATACTTACTATCTTCTATCATTTCAAGTGAAATAATTGCTTTTGAGATAGGCGTTCTTAATTCATGACTTATGTCTCTTAAAAGTTGGCTTCTTGATGTCATAAGACTTTCTAAATTTTCTGCCATTGCATTAAATTTTTTGATAACCTTTGATATTTCATCTTGGCTTTTGCTCTCTTTTAGTCTAAATGAGTAATTACCACTACCAAATTTCTCAATTGCTTTTGAGATATTTTTAAGCGGTATTAACATTCTTAAAAATATCAAAAATATGATAATCAAGAGCAAAATAGCTGTGATTATCAGATAATTTATATTTTCTTTTTGTTCTGCTTCATTTTTTTGCGAAGCATCATAAAACAAAACATCAGCATCAAGATATTTCATATATAATAAATAGCCATTATCTTTTTTTATAATTTTAACATTACCGAAAGAAACTCTATGTTCATAAATGATTTTTGCATTTTTAATTAAACTATTACTCATTTTTTTATAATTTAACTCTTTTGCTCTTTTATATAAATCAGCCAAATCACCATTTATCAAATAATTAAAAAGCTCTTTGGAAGATTCTATATATTTATCTTTATATACTAATGCAATTTTTTCGTTAGAGATTTGATTTATTTTGCTTGATAAAAAAGACATAACAACTATACTTACGCAAAAAAGAATAAATATTTTTTTAAAAATAGTCATATTTATCCAATGAATTTATATCCAATTCCCCAAACGGATTTTATATATTTGGAACATTTTGAATCATCAAAAATTTTATTTCTTATATTGCTTATATGCATGTCAATTGCCCTGTCTTTGATATTTGAGTATTCACTTCCTAAAAATTTTGCGATTGACTCCCTAGATAAAATTTTCTCTTTATTTTTTAATAACAGTAAAAATATTTCATATTCAATTTTCGTCAAACTCAAAATATGTTCTTCTTGAGAAATTTGCATCTTCTCTTCATCTATCTCAAACTCACCTATTTTATTTTTACATGTACTACTTGTTACTCGTCTTAGTACCGCATTCATTCTTAAAATAAGCTCTTTTGGTTCATAAGGTTTTGCTAGATAATCATCTGCACCATACTCATACGCTGCGACTTTATCCCCAATATTTCCTCTTGCACTTGAAATGATAATAGGAATTGAACTTTTCTCGCGTATTCTTTTACATACATCAAAGCCATCCATTTGCGGCAACATCAAATCAAGAATTACAATCTCATAATCGTTACTGATAAAGAGTTTTTCCATGGCATCTAGTGGCTTATCGTAAGCATCAACAAGAAAATCATAATTTTTTAGATAATCTTTTAATAATTCTTGCATCTCCAAATCATCTTCTATCAATATAACTTTCATTCCAAATCCCACTCATCCATGTATTTTGAAAATTCTTTTCTTTGTTTTTGTGAAAGAACTTGATGAATTTGTTTCAAAAATCTTATCTCAGCACCTGTTGCTAAATTATTGATTTGCTGATTGATTGATTTTAGTTTTTCTTCATCAAAAGTTTCATTTGCAAATATATCTTGTTTATTTTTTGTGATTTTTTCTTTTTTGTGTTTATAAATTTTTATATCTTTTTGATAATCCTTCAAAATCTTTTTAATTTTTTGCTCTTGTTTTGCAGTCAAATTTAAATATGTTAAATCTTTACTATAATAGTGGTGATTGTTGTCATCACTATCCGCAAGTAAAACACTAAAAAATAATAAAATAATAATAATTAACTTCAAAAACTATCCTTTTATAGAGGGAATATTTATCAAACTATCTTCTATCAAACCGTTTTCTACACCTTTGTGACAAGCTTTACAATTTGCCTTACTTTTGACTTTGCTACTTTTAAAAACATCATTTTTTATTTGTCTGTGTCTTCCTTTCCAAAAAGGAGTCTTTGTAACTGCTATTGTTGTGTTATTATCACCTTTTAAACTTTTTAATATCTTAAATGCTGACTCTTGTGTCGAATTTTCTGCACTATTTTTTGTCAAAAAAGCTAAAATTGATAAATTTGTAGCTTTATCTAGCGATGCATCTTCGCCAAAATGATTATCTAAATTTTTCATCATGGCAACCCACGATTTTTTAGGAAGCAGAAATGGTGGATACACCATATGGCAATCTCCACACTCTTTATAAAAATCAGGATGAACGAGTGCATAATTTTGTTTTACATTTGCACTAGCGATAAATACATTATCTTTGGTGTATGAAATATAATAGAGTGAATAAAGAGAAACCAAAACCCAAACAATAGAAAATACTTTTTGATATACATTTAATTTTATATTTATTTTCTTACTTGTCTGTTTGTATCCACTAATCATAGAATCAATAGCATCGCCTTTTTTGATGAATTTATCAATCAAGCTTCCTGCTACATGAGTTACAATTACAGCGATAAGAAGATTTGCAAATAACCAATGTATTTTAGATATCAATTCCATATCTCTAAAATATTCAACATGCAAAAAAGAAAGAAGTCCATGGTTTTTCTGTATTCCTAATTCTATAATACCAGAAACTATACTTAAAAAAGTTAAAATAATCATGGCTATTATGGCAAAACTTGAAGCTGGATTGTGTCCTGTATGTTCTTTTGTTTTTTTAGAAACAGACAACATGTACTCTATTAAATCTTTAATACTAAAATTAAAATCTTTAAACCTAGAATACTTTGGACCTATGAAACCCCATAAAACACGAAATAAAAAAACTAGACCCAACGCATATCCAAATGCAACATGATAGTCCAAAAGCCTTTTATAACTTCCTGTAAGATATGAAACTAACAAAAAAACTATCAACAATATATGAGATAGTCGATTGATTAGTGGCCAAATATAACTTTTACTCACAAAATAACTTTGATATCTTTATGTTTTACAATATAATTTTTTTCTACATGTGAACTAGCTATAAATACATTGTTTTTTATAAATGTAAGATAATAAAGCGAATAAAGCGAAACTACAATCCAAATAATAGCAAATATCTTTTGAAATATATTTAATCTTATGTTTATTTTTTCTACAGTTTGTTTATATCCGCTTATCATAGAGTCAATAGCATCACTTTTTTTGATATATTTATCTACTAAACTTCCCGCGACATGAGCTACAACCACCCAAATAAGAAGATTCGCAAAAAATGAATGTGCCCCAGAAAATAACTCCATTCTTTTAAAGTATTCGCTGTACATGTAAGAGAAAATTCCATGGTGTTTTTCTGTTCCTTGAGCCAAGAAACCTGAAAGTATCGCAAGAAAAGTCAATACCATCATAGTGACTATCGCAAAACTTGAAGCTGGATTATGCCCTACATGTTCCTTGTCTTTTTTGCCAACTTTCATAAGATAACTAAGAATATTTAGCATATATTCTTTTAAATTATTTATATTAAAATCAAAATCTTTAAATTTAGAATATTTGGGACCGATAAATCCCCAAATAAATCTAAAAGAAAAAACAACACCCAAAGCAATCCCAAATTCGATATGAATATTTATAAAACTTTTATAGTTTCCTAATGTGTAGGACACTAATAAAAAAACTATCAATAAGACATGAGATAATCTGTTTATTAGTGGCCAAATATAACTTTTATTCATAATATTTACTCTTCACTATATATTCCTCTATTTGCTGTTCTATGACAAGCTATGCAGTTACCTGCTCCACCAACTGACTTTCTATTAAAAGAGCTTCTTCTAACTTCACGGTGAGCACTTCTAAACACTGCTCCTGTTGTTATCCTGATTTCATTTACTCTTGTATGTTTTGTTATGAGTCTACTTAGATATTGCATTGAATTATCACTCGCATGTTTTATATAATATCTAGATATTATACCCCTGTCCTTTTTATTTAGACTAGCATCTACACCAAAATGATTTGCCAAATTGCCCATTATTTTTTTCCATGAATGCTTAGGTAATAAACCTGGTTGATATGCGAAATGGCAACTGCTACACTCTTTTAAAACTAATTTATTGTAAATTGGAAAAACTCGTGCTCCAAATAATAAACCTGATAACAATATAACTGATAAACCTATTTTTTTCATTTTACTGTCTCCTTTTCATTGGGCAAAGCCCAGTGAAAATTCCTATCACTAAAGCACGAAGTAGGAACTTCTGTATGTTTCATTTTACTGTCTCCTTTTCATTGGGCAAAGCCCAGTGAAAATTCCTATCAC
>CAZYTB010000064.1:12813-14403 GCA_964650375.1 uncultured Campylobacterales bacterium
TAAAGCACGAAGTAGGAACTTCTGTATGTTTCATTTTACTGTCTCCTTTTATTTTGAATTGATAAAATATAGGACATTACCTTTTTGTAACGGTGTTCCTACTCTATTGTAAACATCATTAAAATTTCTTCTTAACCATTTTTTGACATCTTTAACATTTGTTAGTCTTTTAAGGTTTCGTGAAGGTGCGAGTGGCTTTATGACTTTGCTTGTATGTACATTTTTGCCATTTGCCCCTAAATCTAAAGTATGGCAACTAGCGCAGGCGATTTTTTTACCTTTTTTACCGATGTGATAACTTGTAAAGATTTCTTTTCCTCGCTTAACACTAAAATCCACAAAACTGCTATCGCTTTTTTTAGCTTCTGTTTTTAAAGAATTTATATATTTTTGCATAGGAGCATTAAATGTGCTTGCGAAAGTAAAAATACAAAATAATGCAGGTATTAAAAGAATTTTTTTCATAATTTTCCTTCATCTCTTTGTTAGATAATGAAAGATTATTAGAAATGTGTAAATTATCACAATACATTTCTTTACAAATTATTTACATTTATGGAGAATTAATACATGTTGCGGATTGTCAAACTTACTTTTTTTAAGGTAGGCGGAAGATATTTAGCTTGTGTGGTAATAATATTGTGGGTATTTTAATTACTCACAATATTATTTTAAGATATTTTTTATTTCTTACTGTCTGAATGCTTTTTCTAAAAAAGGAATTATTTGTTTTTTTCTACTTAAAACTTTTGGTAACCATACTTGAGAATTTTCCAGTTTAATATTAAATGCTTTTTCAAATATGCCCTCATCCTCACTCACTACAAGCATTTGCGAGCCTTCATTCATAATGTCAGTCAAAAGCAACATAACAGTATGACGCTTTCCTTCTTCTTTTAGGGCTTTTAAATTAGCAAAAAGAGCACCCTTCATATTATCAAAAATACTCAAATCTACAACTTCAAGTTGCCCAATTCCTACTTTTTTACCACTCATTTCAAAATCTTTAAAATCTCTTTTAATCAATTCCATTGGAGTTGCGCCTTTTACTGCTGATTTTGCTAAAAATAGCTCCATGCCAAGTGCTCTGACATCTTCTATGCCTGCAATTTTAGCTAATTCTTTACAAGCTTTTGTATCAATTTTTGTACAAGTTGGAGATTTAAAGATAACCGTATCACTTAATATTGCACATAACATAATCCCTGCTATATCTTTTGGAATTTCTACTTTATAATAATCATACATTTCTTTTAAAATCGTATTGGTACAACCAACAGCACGAATCCAACAATCTATCGGATTATCAGTAGTTAAACCGCCTAACTTATGATGATCTACAATTCCTTTTATATTTGCCTGTTTCAGATCTTTTGGAGCCTCTAATGGATTATTGTAATCCACAATATATAGATTTTCACCTGCAAATTCTGTCTTTAATAGCGGTTTTTCAAAACCAAATTTTTTAAGTATAAATTCTGTTTCAGGGTTCAACTCACCTTGTCTTGCCGGAATACACTCTTTACCTCTTTGATTTTTCAAATAAGACAATGAAATTGCACTGCAAATTGAATCTGAATCTGGATTTAT
>CAZYTB010000065.1:0-14392 GCA_964650375.1 uncultured Campylobacterales bacterium
GGATATTTCTCATAATCCAAATCATGAAGCAATCCAACAATTCCCCATTTTTCTACGTCTTCTCCCTCTTTTTTTGCAAAATATCTCATGGCGCCTTCAACCGAAAGACCGTGAGTTACTAAGACATCCCCATTATACTGTTTTAGTAAGTTTAAAGCATCTTCTCTATTTGGCATTTTATTTCCTTTTTTTGCCATATTTTAGTCTTTTTTCTATATAATTGCAAAAAACATAGGAAAATTATATGAAAAAATACAGAGCTTTGGCTCGTGCTTTAGTCGCGAGGAAGTTTGTTTGGGTTTTACTCAAACAAAAGGGGAAGTTAATATGAACAAAAGTTTTGTGACAGATTTAGTTTCTATTTTACTTGTGGCAGTCTCGTTTGTAGTGGTAGAACCATATAAAAATATGCTTTTATACACAGGGCTTTTTGCACTCTCAGGCGCGCTTACAAATCAGATAGCGATACACATGCTTTTTGAGAAAGTTCCATTTTTTTATGGTTCAGGTGTGATTGAATTGAGATTTGAGGCGTTTAAAACTTCTATAAAAAACTTGATGATGAATCAATTTTTCACAAAAGAACAGATAGATAACTTTTTTCATAGCGAAGAAAAAAAGATAGATTTAGCACCTGTTATCAATGAGAGTGATTTTACTCCTGCTTTTGATGCTTTAGTAAAAACTGTTATGGAATCTTCATTTGGTGGGATGCTTGGTATGTTTGGAGGAGAGAAGGCGCTTGCTTCTTTAAAAGAACCGTTTTGTGAAAAGCTAAAAGAGTCTGTTCTGGAGATTTCAAAGAGTGATGATTTTTCAACAAAACTTGAAGATTATATAAAAAACTCAGGCGTAAGTGAAGATATGCTAGGCTCCATAGAAACTATGATAGATAAAAGATTGGAAGAATTAACTCCTAAAATCGTCAAAGAAATCGTCCAAGATTTCATCAAAGAGCATTTAGGATGGCTTGTCATCTGGGGTGGTTTCTTTGGTGGGCTTATAGGTTTAGCTTCTTCTTTAGTGTTGAAATATGGAATGTAAGTACTTTGGAGTTTGTGGAAGTTGCAAGATTTATGATATGCCTTATGTTGAGCAAATAGAAAAGAAAAAAGAGTATATAAAAGAACTATTTTACAACTTTGGTATAAAAGATTTTGACTTTTTTACTTCAAAAGAAGAGCATTATAGAAATAGGGCAGAATTTAGAATTTGGCATGAGGGTGAAGAGATAAGTTATGGCATGCACAAATTGGAAGGAAAAGGGATACTTCAGATTGAAGATTGTCCAAAAGTAGATAAGGCTATATACGCTTTGATGCCAAAAATAAAAGAGTTTTTAGAGGGCAGTGAAGAATTAAGAAATAGACTGTACGGCATCGAATTTCTATCTTCTTCAACTTCTATGTTAATGACACTTATATATCATAGATTTATAGGCGAAGAATGGAAAAAAGAGGCTAAAAAGCTAGAAGATGAATTTGGCATATTTGTCATCGGGAGAGCTAAAAAAATTAAATTTGTTATAACTAAAGATTTTGTATCAGAGACTCTACATGTAGAGGATAAAATATATATATATAAGATAGCAGAAGGCGGGTTTTCACAGCCAAATAGAGGCACAAACGAAAAAATGATAGAGTGGGTTTGTTTACATGTAAAAGAATCTAAAGATTTATTGGAGCTTTATTGCGGGCATGGAAATTTTACAATTCCGCTAAGTCATAAATTTGATAAAGTCTTAGCCACAGAAATCTCTAAAACATCTATAAAATCAGCTCTTTATAACTGTGAATTAAACGGCATATCTAACATAGAATTTTTAAGAATGAGTGTTGAAGAACTTACAAGCGCCTTGAAAAAAGAAAGAGAGTATAACAGACTCAGAGATGTGGATTTGGATAAATTTAATTTTTCACATATTTTTGTAGATCCTCCAAGAGCAGGGATAGATAAAAAAAGTTTGGAATTCATATCAAAGTTTGATAATATCATATATATATCTTGTAATCCTATAACACTTAAGCGGGACTTGGAATTTTTGATAAAAGATTTTAAAGTGCTGGATTTTGCCATTTTTGACCAGTTTCCTTATACGAACCATATAGAATCAGGTATAATTTTAAAAAAGAAAAGGAAAAATTGTGGAATGTCCAATGCCAACCATCAATACAAATGATGCAAATGAGATAAAAAAGATTTTTGAAGAGGTAAAAACTATAGCGATTATCGGTCTTTCTCCAGATGAGAGCAAAGCAAGTAATATGGTTGCAAAATACCTTCAAAGCGTTGGTTATAAGATTATTCCAGTTTATCCCAAAAAAGACTTTATACTCGGTGAAAAAGTTTATAGAAATCTTGGCGAAATCAAAGAGAGAGTTGATATGGTTGATATGTTTAGAAAACCAGCCATCGCAGATAGTTTGCTTGAAGAGGTACTAAAGAGAGCTGATATAAAAGTATTTTGGCTTCAACTAGGAATCGTAAACAATGAAGCGTGTGAAAAGGCAAAAGAAGCAGGACTGAAAGTAGTACAAAATAAATGTTCAAAAATAGAACACCAAAGGTTAATGAAGTGATAGATTTAAAAGAGATAATACAAGCAAAAAGATTGATAAGCGATGTTGTAAACAAGACACCATTTGCTTATGCTCCACTGTTGAGCGAAATGGTAGATGCAAATATATTTTTAAAAAATGAAAATTTGCAATTAACAGGTGCTTATAAAATAAGAGGTGCTTTTAATAAAATAGCATCTCTAAGCCAAGAAGAAAAAGAAAAAGGCGTTATCGCAGCAAGTGCTGGAAACCACGCACAAGGAGTTGGATATAGTGCTAGACACTTTGGCATAAAAGCAATAATCATAATGCCAGAAGCCACACCACTACTGAAAGTGACTGGAACAAAAGACTTGGGAGCGGAAGTCATATTGCACGGAGACAATTATGACGAAGCTTATGCATTTGCTCTAAAATATGCAAAAGAAAATTCTCTCGTTTTCATACACCCTTTTGAAGATGAAAAAGTTATAGCAGGACAAGGCACAGTAGCACTAGAGATGATAGATGAAATAAAAGATTTAAACACAATCTTAGTACCAATAGGAGGCGGAGGACTCATCACGGGAGTAGCTTCTGCAATCAAGCAGATAGACCCTGACATACGAGTTATAGGAGTTACATCAAAAGGTGCACCCGCCATGTACAACTCTTTCAAAGCCAAGAAAGTTTTAAATTCAAAAAGCGTAAGAACCATAGCTGATGGTATAGCAGTAAGAGATGTGAGCGAACAAAATCTAAAACATATCTTAGGCTCAATTGATGATATAATTCAAGTAGATGATGAAGAAATAGCAACTGCGGTTCTATTTTTACTAGAAAAACAAAAGATAATAGTGGAGGGAGCAGGAGCCACAGGAGTTGCAGCTGTTATGCATAAAAAGTTTGACTTCAAAAAAGGCGAAAACATAGGAGCAATCCTAAGTGGCGGAAATATAGATGTGCAAATGCTCTCAGTCATCATCGAAAAAGGTCTAATGAAATCACACAGAAAGATGAAACTGCTCATCACTTTGATAGACAAACCAGGAGCACTCATGTATCTAACAGATATCTTAAGAGATGCAAATGCAAATATCATACAAATCGACTATGATAGAACTTCGACAAAACTAGCTTATGGAGATGCTAAGATAACAATAGTGCTAGAGACAAAAGGAAAAGAACATCAAGCACATATAAAAGAAAGGCTAAATAACAACGGCTATCTTTTTGAAGAAGAGATGTAGGAAAATTAGATATTAGTGGTCAAGTATTGGGAATAAGCTTTATTCTCAATACATAACACCTATCTTTCATCTGAAAAACTTTGAAAAAAGCGATAAAGCTACACTCAAAACAATACTAATCAATATCATACTCGTTATGGGAAAATATAAACTGAAATTCTCTTTTTTAATCACTATATCTCCTGGCAATCTAAAAAAATGACCATTGAAAATATATGCTAAAACTCCCAAAACTATAAACATAAATCCTATAAAAAAGAAAATTTTATACATTTTTCATCCTTATGAGTAAATCTGCACTTTTAGTTCTTATGATTGATGATTCTTTAAACTATATCATAACAGTAAATATTCTATTTAAGAAACATATATAAGTTTTTTAAAAATATTTGAAATTGTAACAAAAATCAGCATAAATTATGCTATTACAAGAAAAATATTGGCTTCACCAAGCCGAAAGAATATCATCAGAGTTTATAATATTAACTGTCGTCCTACTACTTTTTTAAAAAAATCACACTTGACTTTTTAATGTTATTACATTATAATTACTTTAAAGAATGAACAAAGGAGTTTTATCATGACAACATTAACAAAAATAGGAAACTCACAAGGTGTTAGAATACCTAAGCCTATCATTAAACAAGCAAATCTTGAAAATATCGAAATTGAGTTTGAGGTAGTTAAAGATGGTTTACTGCTTAAACCAGTAAAAAAAGAAGTTCGACAAAATTGGGAAGATAGTATCAAAAATGTTTTATCCAAAAACATAGATAAAAAAGATGAAGCAATTTTAGAAGATTTGTTGGATGAAAAACTTGATGATTGGGAGTGGTAATTGAAGATAAATAGATTTGAAATATATTTAGTAAAGCTAAATCCTGCTGAAGGTTTCGAAATTCAAAAAACCAGACCTTGTATCGTTATTTCTCCAAATGAGATGAATATGCTGAAAACCGTTATCATTGCACCCATGACAAGCAAGGGATTTGATTTTATATTTAGAGTAAGAATTAATTTTGAAAACAAAGATGGATTGGTGCTACTTGACCAAATAAGAACAGTTGACAAAAGTAGATTGGTTAAAAAGATAGGAGAAGTGGAAGAGGAAAAAGCAAAAGATATTTCATCAATTTTGGTTGAGATGTTTAAATATTAGAGAGTAATTATTCAAAGATAAAAGGATAAAAATTAATGGCAAAATACATACTATTTGACACAGAAACAACAGGAAATCAAGAAGAGGACAGAATCATACAAGTTGGGGCTATCATCTTAGATAATAAAAAACAAGTAGATGTTTATGATGAGCTTTGTAGTTGCGTTGAACCTATCAAGATTGAAGCGATGGAAGTTCACAATATCACTCCTGATTTGATAGAAAATAAGCCGCCTTTTTTACAAACAAACTTTTATCAAAAACTTTTAGAATTAAACAATAGAGAAAATTATCTTATAGCTCATAATATGCCATTTGATTTGGGAATGGTGCAAAAAGAGGGATTTGTTTCAAACATAAAACTTATAGATACGCTAAGATGTGCCAGACATTTGTTTCCTGAGTCCCCTTATCATAGGCTGCAATATTTTAGGTATTCGCTTGGGCTTTATAAAGAAGAGGGCAAAGAAGCTAAAAAGTACGATATAACTATCAAAGCTCATAATGCTATAGGTGATGTTCTTGTGATGAAATTACTTCTTTCAAAACTTGTGCAAGTTGTACGAGAGAATTATCCTGATGTGACTAATCCTATGGACAAATTAGAGGAATTGACAAAAACACCGGTATTTATTGAAGTTTTTAAATTTGGAAAGTATAAGGGCAAAAAAATTACCGAAGTTTTTCATGAAGATATTGGTTATATAAATTGGATGATGGACAAGATGGAGTTAGATGAGGATTTGGGATATACTTTGAAAAAAATAACGGGGCGTTTGCAGATTTGAAAAATTTTATAATTATGGCATTTTAATAAAATATTCAGATATAATATTTTAATATAATTATAAAGGATGCAAAATGTATAAAAAACTTACTTTGATGATAGTAATTTTTGCTCTAACTGGTTCATTATTAGATGCAAAAGTCATGAATAAAGATGAATTTTCTGCTATTGCTCAAAAAAGCGTAACAAGTATAGATACAAAAGAGGTGCAAAAGCTTCTTGCAAAAAATCCGAATATAAAATTTATAGATGTGAGAAGCAAAGAGGATATTTTAAGAGAAAGAGGTTTCATAAAAGCTAATCAAGTTTTGCGAATTCCAAGAGATAAATTAGAATTTTTAATTCAAAATAATGTGAAGCCAAATGAAAAGTTTATAGTTTATTGTAATACCGGAAATATAAGCCTATTGGCAACTGAACAATTAAAAAGAATGGGATATAAAAATGCTTTGCACTATAAAGGAAGTTTTGATGCTTGGCAAAAGGCTGGCCTTCCTACAAGTTCACTTGATAGATATTTGGATTCTATGCTTTATAATAAGGTGCAAAAAGTTGCTGATGGTGTATATGCCAGCATTGGGCAAACGGCTCCTGGGAGTTATGAAAACTCTGGACACAATAATAACTTAGGGTTTGTTATCGGAGACAAAAGTGTTTTAGTATGGAATGCTTCAGCTAGTTATTTGTTGGCAAAAAGCCTACATGCAGAGATTAAAAAAATCACTGATAAACCAGTCAAATATGTGGTACTTGAAAATTCTCAAGGTCACGCGATGCTTGGCTCAAATTATTGGCAAGAACAAGGCGCAAAAGTCATATCTCAAGAGATAGCAAAGAGTGAGATTAAAACATTTGGCGCTAGGATACTAGCAGGCTCAAAAAGAAGATTAAAAGATAAAAGTTTAGGTACAAAAATAACAACTCCAGATATAACTTTCAAAGACAGTATGAAGTTCGATTTAGGTGGCAGAATGGTTGAAGCTAAGTATTTTGGATATGCACATGAGCATAGTGATATCTGTCTTTGGTTGCCAAAAGAGAAGATAGTATTTGGCGGAGATTTGGCATTTAATCAAAGATTATTGCCTATTTTTAAACACACAGATACCAAAAAATGGCTAGTTGCGAGTGACAAGTTTGCTGCACTTGGTGCTAAAATAGTTATACCAGGTCACGGCGATGTGACAGATATGGTAACTGTAACAAAATATACAAAAGACTATATAGTATATTTAAGAAAAGAAGTTTTGAAAATCTTGGAAAATGGCGGCGACTTGATAGATGCATACAATATAGACCAAAGTGCTTATGAGCACCTAGATACTTTTAAAGAATTAGCCAAACGAAATGTTGCTACATTGTATAAGCAGTTAGAATTTGAAGAGTAAATTTAAGAGTAGTTTTGCCTTGTAAAAAAGCAAAACTACCACCATAAATCAAATTACTTCAACTATTTCGTCAAAATCTGCTCTTAATTGCTTAGATTGCTCGTTTACTCTATATCCAAAAGCTACTATCACAGCTAATTGATATTTTGTAGTGTCTAGGTTTAAAACTTTTTCTACATTTTCTTTCTCAAGCCCTTCTATTGGGCACGAATCTATACCTACAAATGCAGCACCGGTCATCATGTTGCCTAGCGCTATGTAGCACTGTTTTGATGTCCAATTATAGATATTTTCATCACTGCTTAGAGTGTGAGCTAAGTGTTTTGCATAAACATCAAGATAAGTATCAAGTTTATCTTGAGTCATATTTCTTCTTGCAAACTTTTTTTGAGGAACACCTGATTCTGGTTTTGCATCTTCTATTTTTGCCAAGATTACAACTAGATCACTACATGTAGTGATTTGAGGCTGATCCCAGCAATAAGGTCTCATCTTTGCTTTTAACTCCTTATTTTGTATATCTAAGAATTTCCAAGGTTCCATGCCAAAAGAAGAAGGTGACTTTCTTCCAATCTCTAAGATATATCTCATATCGACATCACTTATCTTTTTGTTCTCATCAAAAAGCTTACAAGCGTGCCTGAAATCCATTGCTTCCAAAAACATGTCATTTTTATTTTTCATCATTACTCCCAAAATTATTATTTCAGCTGCATTGTAACTAATTTTTATTATGATAGAGGATGAATAAAAATTTACAAACGATATTTGAATATCATAAAAGAACTAAACATTATTATAATAGATATGCAAAAAGTATAGGATATATGGATTGGATAAATCAACCAGACCCCTTTAGGAGCTTTAAAGATGCTTTACATGTAGAGCTTCCTTTGGTTTTTGATAACCCAACTCCTCCTTATCATTTGATTTTTTCAGATGAAATCCCAACTGCTCCATTTATGCTTAATTCTGTCTCGCAATTATTTCAGTTTTCATTTGGAATTTCAGCTATCAAATCAGATGGAAGCAATACTTGGGCGTTAAGATGCAATGCTTCAAGCGGGAATCTTCAACCAACTGAAGCCTATATCATATTGCCACCGCTTGAAGGTATTTCAAAACAGAGTACGATGTCGCACTATGCACCAAAAGATCACTCTTTGGAAATTCTTAATTCATTTGATACAAATCTTTGGGATAGTATTCCGCCACATTCATTTTTGGTAGCCATCAACTCTGTTGTTTATAGAGAAGTTTGGAAATATGGGGAACGAGCATTTAGATATGTTTTGTTAGATACTGGACACGCACATCGGTCCATAGAGATAAGTGCAAAAACTCTAGGTTGGAAGACAAAAATCATCAGTAATATAAGTGATGAAGAGATGGGTAAAGTACTAGGTTATGACCAGACTGGTCGTTTTAATAAAAATGAACACGAGATACCGGAGATTTCTTTGCAAGTATCTTTGAGTGAAATAGAGAATTTTATAGATATGAGCAAGATCCCAACTGACACAAAGATGCCAAGAGCAAACATTCTTGCATCAGATTACCAAAAATGGGAAATAATTGATGAGATAATCGAAGCTACAAATGGGGCAATAAACACAAATATTGCGAAAAATAAAAAAATTGATTTTATAAGAATTCCTAGCAAAAGTGCAAAAGATGTGATACTAAAGCGAAGAAGTGCACAGATGATGGACAGCGAAAATTCAAATATAAGCTATGAACAATTTATGACAATATTAAATAGCACAAAAGAATCTTTTTTAGGTATAGAAAATGTTGCAAATTTAGTTTTATTTGTTCACAATGTTGATGGATTAAAAAAAGGATTATATATATTTACTAGAGTCAACAATCTCATAGATGATTTAAAAAAATCAATGAGAGATGAATTTGTTTGGGAAAAAATTGATAAGGAATTATACGCTTTAAATTATGGAGATTTTAGAGAAATCTCAAAGCAGATATCTTGCTCTCAAAACATAGCAAGCGATGGCGCTTTTACGCTTGGCATGTTGTGTAATTTTTCAGATGAAATTGTAAAGTATGGCACCCATAGATATAAAGAGTTATACTGGGAATGTGGAGCCATAGGGCAACAACTCTATCTTGAAGCAACTTCACTAAATTTAAGTGCTACTGGTATCGGATGTTTTTTGGATGATGCTTTTCACGAATTGTTGGGATTAAAGTCTGATAAATTTCAATCTTTATATCACTTTACTGCAGGAAGAGCTTTGAGAGATAGCAGGATACAGGATGTTGAGGTTTATGCCGTAAGATAATATTACTGCAAAACAGAGATAAAAGCAGAACCTAGTACAATGAGATATCCTATGATGGCTATATTAAAGATGATATTTGCTACTATAACCCATTGATTATAGCCGCCAATCTCTTTCATAGTCGCGATTCTTTTTTCTTCATTAGGTATTGTTTTTTCTATTTTATTTTTTTTGTCAAGATAATCTTTATATAGGAAATATGGCATTAATCCGCCTTGAACAATCATCAAAATCATTCCTCCAAGTGGGACTATAGTAAAAACTATGGTAAGAACAAATAAAATCAAAGCATAAGTATAGGCTTTTCTATATAGAAAAAACCAAAAACCAGCTCCAAAAGCCCACCAGCTCCAGTACCAAGTTATCTTATCTACACCATTTATATTAAAATTGGAAAAGGCATTTTTATACCATTGTACTTTTTCGGGTTTCGCCACATAAACATCTAGCATCTGATTTTCGTATACACTGTTTTCCATATTTTGCCTATTCTTGATTGTTAAAAAATTCTAAAGCTTTTTGCAAATCCTCTTTTGTGTCTATCCCAAAACTTTTACTTTGCACTTCTACCATAGCGATTTTTTTGCCGTGATAAATCGCTCTTAACTGCTCTAACTTTTCAATATTTTCTAATGGAGAAGAAGGGAGAGAACAGAATTCTTTTAGAGATTTTTTTGTAAATCCATATATTCCTAAATGCCCAAAATACTTATCATATTTTTCTCTATCATAAGGGATTTTACTTCTTGAAAAATAAATTGCATAATTTTGCGAGTCTGTTATTACTTTTACATGATTTGGGTCATTTGCTTCTTTGTCGCCTATAAGTTTATAACAACTTGACATCATAATGTTTTCATTTTTATCTATAGACTCTTGAACTCTTTTTATCACTTTTTGCACAACTTCAGGCTCTATAAAAGGCTCATCTGCTTGTACATTTATGATTATTTCATCTTCATTAAGTCCTAATTTTTCTACTGCTTCATTGATTCTGTCAGTTCCACTTTTGTGATCCTTGCTTGTCATCACAGCCTTAAATCCATAATCCTTTGCAAGATTTACAATTTCTTGTGAATCAGTGGCTATAGCTACATCATCTAGTCTTGCAACTTGCCTTGCTGTAGCGATTACCATAGGATAACCATTGATGTTTGCCAATACTTTGTTTGGAAATCTATTTGAAGCGATTCTAGCTGGAATTAGTATCATTATTAATCCTCACCTAAAAAATTCAATATCTCTTCTTCAATATCTTGTTTATCCACCACTTTATCATGTAATATTTTTTTCTCAAAAAGAGCACTGATGCACTGTGGTATCTCTACATGCAAAATATTACTAAATTCTTTTAAAGCTCTCAAGTCATTATTCATTTTTTTATCATTATTTATAGAATTAGCCATAGTTGTTGCAAATTTTGTCCACTGGGCAGTTGAGCATGCAATTGATGGGATATTTTCAAAGCTAAGTGTTTCATAAGCTTTAATTGTTGTTGCGGTATGAGGGTCCATTATGTAGTTTTTGTCGGCATATTTTTTGATGGTTTTTTTTGCAAAATTATCATCACTATATACTGCATCAAAATCTTCTCTCAATCTTTTTAACTCATCGCTGGTTAATTTATAAAACTTTTTATTTTTTAAATCATCTATCAACTCCTTGCATCTCTTAGAGCCAAATTTGTCAAATAAAACTCGTTCCACATTTGAAGAGATGAGTATATCCATCGCAGGAGAAGTAGTTTTTAGCAAAGTTTTATTTCTTAAGTCATAAATTCCTGTGTTTATCAGCTCACTTAGTATATTGTTTATATTTGAAGCGATGAGTATCTTTTTTATCGGAAGCCCCATCTTTTTGGCATAATAAGCTCCTAAAGCATTTCCAAAATTTCCGCTAGGAATGATTGCGTAAAAAGGATCACCGCTTTTTATGTTTGATTGTTTTAAAAGACCAATATAACCATAAATATGATAGATTATCTGAAAGATAATTCTTCCAAAATTAACTGAATTTGCAGCACTTAGTTTTATATTTCTTTTTTGTAATTCTTCCATAAAAGAAGGAGATGCTAGAAGATTTTTGAGTGAGTTTTGTGCATCATCAAAGTTTCCATGAATGCCTAAAACTTTTAGATTTTTACCCTCCTGCGTTACCATTTGCAGTCTTTGAACATCACTTGTTCCGCCATCAGGGTACATGCAAGCCACTTTTATATTTTCTTTATTTGAAAAAGTATCAAGTGTAGCAGGACCGGTATCTCCGCTGGTTGCTGCTAAAATCAGATAGTTTTGTTTTTGTTGTTTAGCTAAGTTTGAAAGAATATAACCAAAAGGTTGAAGAGCCATATCTTTAAAAGCCCTAGTTGGACCGTGAAATAATTCATTTATATATAGGTCTTCTTCAATTTTTACAAGAGGAACAGGGTTGTTTTTGTCATCAAATTTATCATATAAGGCCAGTGCTTTATCTATTATTTCTTCATTTATGTCAATTTTAAATTTTAAAAGTATCTCTTTTGCTACTTCTTTGTAGTTTTTGTTTTTCGCGTTTTGAAAAAAATCAGTATCAAGTTTTGGTAGATTTTGGGCTACATATAATCCTCCAAAACTTGCACTTGGATTTAGGATTGCATACGAAAATTTTACCTTTTTAGGTTTTTTGCCATCATTTCCTCTTGTCTCTATAAACATCATTTCCTCTTTTATTTAATCTTAGTTCCGATTCCATCATTAGTAAAAAGTTCAAGCAAGATTGAATGCTCAATCCTTCCGTCTATGATATGAGCACTACCAACACCACTTTCAAGCGCATCCAAACAAGCATCCGTTTTTGGGAGCATACCGCCAGTTATAGTTCCATTTTCTTTAAGAATTTTGATATTTTCTTTATCCAAAGTGGATAATAGCTCTTTATCGCCATTTAAAATTCCAGAAGTGTCAGTTAAAAAAATAATTTTTTCGGCATGTAATGCAACTGCAATTTTGCTAGCTGCTAAATCTGCATTTATATTATAACCTGGATGATTGACTCCTCCTGTTGCTATGGGTGCGATTACCGGTATGAAATTTTGCATTATTAAATCCTCTATAACAGTATGGTCTATCTTGGTAATTTCCCCAACTAAGCCATATTTATCGCTATTTAATGCACGAGCTTGTATGAAACTTGCATCTTTTCCAGTTATTCCTATAGCTTTTGCTCCATGGTAATTAAGCAGATTAGTAATGTCTTTGTTTATATTTCCACCAAGTACCATTTCAACCACTTCCATGATTTCATCACTTGTAACTCTTAGCCCATCAACAAATTCACTCTGAATTTTTAGTTTTTCCAAAAGATTACTTATCTTTTTTCCGCCGCCATGAATAATCACTGGTTTGATGCCCACAAGGTATAAAAGTACAATATCCTGAGCAAATTTTTCTTTTAATTCAGGATTTGCTTGAGCTGAGCCACCGTATTTTATGACTATAGTTTTTTTATTAAAATTCCTTATATATGGTAATGCATCCATTAGAATTCTGGCTTGATGTATTTTTTGTTTGATATCATCCCCCTTTTATAGAGTTATTTAAGTATGCGATTTTATCTAAAGTTGGCTAAAAATGTGTTTATTTTGTTTTTTACCTCTGGTTTTACTTCAAGACCTAGCTCCAAAATAGATAGATTTAACCCAAAAGCTTTCATCTTTACTTCATCTTTTTGTGTCGTTAAGATAGTCGTGGCATTATATTTTTTCATCACATGTAGTAATTCTTCTTTATTATATGAGTGATGGTCTTCGTAAAAAACAACTCCCACCAAGTCTTTTGGAAGATACTCTTTTAATCTTGCTGGCTTAGATATGCCTGTTACCAAAACCATTCTATCTGTTTTGTTTTTAATCTTAACTATTCTTTTGAAATCTTTATCCTCTTCAACAACTAAGTCTGCGTATTTGTATAAAAATCTTGGTTCTCTATATGCACCACTAGGTACGCAAAATGGAATTTTAGGTTCAATTTTTGGTTTTATTAAAATATCAAATTTTTTTATATTAGATTTACTAAATCCATCATCTAAAAATATTATATTACATGCAAGTGATTTTGCAAGCTCTATCGCTTTAAGTCTATCCTCACTGACAATTACGGTCGAGTTTGGCACGGATATTGCATAAAGCATCGCTTCATCTCCGCTTTGTTTAACATCGCAGAGTATTTTATGGTTGTGTGAAACCATAAGTAAACCTTTTGTTTCTCTTTTAAAACCTCTTAAAATGATGGTGCAATTTTCATAATCTTTTGCTAACTCAATCGTTAAAGGTGTTTTTCCGCTTCCTCCAAGAGTTAAATTGCCGATACTGATTATTGGAATTTTAGTATCTATTTTTTTTGCTAAGATTCTTTTTGATATAACAATAACACAGTATATAAGAGTGAAAGGGAGGAGTAGAAACGATAAAAAATAGTGCAGAAATGTTTTAGGATAGAAGAGATATTCTTCTATCCACAATATAGTTTTTGTTTTGTCAAACACGAGTTTTGGCAATCTCTTTTATCTGCTCGCAGATATAATAAACATCATTATCTTTAAGTCCAGGATATATAGGTAAAGACAATATTTTTTGGTAGTTACTAAGAGCTTTGGGGAAGTCATTTACTCTGATAGAATATTTGTGCTTATAATAGCTCAATAGATGTATAGGGATGTAATGTAATGCTGTATTTATGCCTTGCTCTTTTAATTCTCTTGCAAAGCTATCTCTATTTTTATCCACTTTTATTATGTATTGGTTATAAGTATGCTCTCTTTTTTTGATTGGAGTGCTTACATGTGGACAATCTCTTAGTTCTTCATCATAAATTTTGGCTATTTGTTTTCTTCTTTTTATAAAGTCTTCATTTTTTTCTAATTGTCCAAGCGCAAAAGCTGCATTTAATTCATTCATATCATATTTTAATCCAATATCAACTACATCATAAACAT
>CAZYTB010000066.1:0-14378 GCA_964650375.1 uncultured Campylobacterales bacterium
AGGCTTTCGAGCAAGAACAAATTAGTAAAAAAAGTATTCCTGAATTTAGAGCAGGAGATACACTAAGAGTGGCTGTTAGCATTAAAGAAGGTGAAAAACAGCGTATTCAAAATTTTGAGGGTGTTTGTATCTCAAAAAGAGGAACTGGAACAGGAGCTACTTTTATTGTAAGAAAAATAGGAGCAAATTCTGTTGGAGTTGAGAGAATTTTCCCATTATACACTGATAGTGTTGATAGTATCACAGTGCTTAGAAAAGGTCGAGTAAGAAGAGCAAAATTATTTTATCTTAGAGACAGACGCGGAAAATCAGCTAAAATTAGAGAACTTAGAAAATAATATAAAAGCGATCCATTGGATCGCTTTTTACTAGAAATCAAATTTTAGAAATATTTTTTTAATTTTTCTTTATCATTAATCTTCATCACATTATCTTTATATATTAAAATATCATTATCTTTTAATTTTCTTATAATTCTAGAAAATGTTTCAGGAGTTATATTTAATAACATTGCAATCTCTGTGTGGCTATTGTTTTGAAAATCTTCTTCAAATTCATAAATGTATTTTGCTACTTTTGCGGTCGCATCTAATGTTAATATTGCTATAACTCTATTTAAATCTACAACTGACTGGGCAAGTGATTTCATAAAGTGCATCAGATATTGTGAATTTTGCAAGATGTATTTTTCAAATTTTTCATATTCTATTAGCAAAATCTTTGAATCACTTAGCGTTGCACAATTTGCGGGATATTTGATATGATTAAAGTTCGAAACTTCTGCTATCAAAGAGGGTTTTTTTAGTATTTTTAAAATGACCTCTTTGCTTTTTTGATTGTACTTATAGACTTTTACGCTTCCTTCTATCAGCACATGTAGGTATTTTGGTTCATCATCTTTATAAAATATTATAGTATCTTTACTGTAAGATCTAAGTATTGAAATTTCTGATAAATATTGAATTTCATCATCACTCAAATCTTCAAATATTTCTAATTCTCTTAGCTTTTTTTTCATAATTCACTCTCTTTTATTTAAGGAGTGAATTATACAATAGAAAACTTATACTAATCCCAACTAGAAACACTTATCAATAAAATTTGTGTATCTCCTCCATTAGATTATCAATTGTAATATCTTCCCCCTTTTCAGCTAAAAATTCATTTAAGTATTTTTCACTCTCTTTCATGCCACCTTTTTTTTCTATCTCTACAAGTTTTTTGTAAAGTGGTAATAAAACAACGGCTATATGTTTTGAAACATATTTCCTATAAGCTCTATACCCTGTAATTTTTTTGGTATTAATATCTCTAATTATTTCAAAGTGAGTAAAAATCCAATAGTACCTTCCATCTTTTGCTAGATTTTTAATAACAGCAGTAATATTGTGCCCATTTTGAATTCTGTCCCATAATAATTTGAAAATTATACGAGGCATATCTGGATGTCTCACAATGCTGTGAGGTTGCCCTATTAGTTCCTTCTTGTTATAGCCTGATATTTCTGCAAAGTAGTCATTGCAATTTGTTATGATTCCTTTGGTATCTGTTTGAGATTCTATATACTTAGTCATATCAAGTATGATTTCTTCATCTATTGGTTCAGCCCTTTTCATTGTTCTTCCTTTAATATTCTTTTTCTTATTTTTGGGTTTGTCATATTTTCACCCCTTAGCATCCTCAGTCTCATTTCTTTAAAGTCTATAAAATTTTTTTTATTTTTTTCATGTACACCAAATCCATAATGCATCGGAGTTTCAAAATCACTTATACTAAAGTATGCTTTTTTTGCATTTATCCATCTTTTAGTGTCCATAGAGTATGCCCATATAACTGCATTTTTTGGCTCTATCTTTTTACTGTTCATCCATAAAACTGCACATCCTGGGTCATCAAAAAAATGAGTTTTGTAGTCTTTTGTTATGACTTGCACTGCAAAATTATTTCCTGAGAGATACATGTGACATTGTGGGTCTTGGACTTTATTGGGGATAATCTTTAAGGGAATTTTTTTGAGATTTTCTATATCGGTCACTTTTTTATTTGATTCCATTTTATAATAAAACAATCCAAGTAAAACAATGATCGGAAAAACTATCAGTATAACTTTTTTTATCATAACCAAACTCCATTTTTAAGAAAATAAATGATAGGATATGCACTTACAATAAGAGCATATAAAATATTAAATATTATAGAAATATTATAGTAAAATTTTTGAGATTTTTTCTTCACAAGACTCATAATTGCCCCACTAATTCCATAAAATGTACCAATATATAACGATATGTATAAAACATAACCTATATAATAATAATCCTTTTGCAGCATACAAAATGGGCAATGATGAGTTGGAAGTTGATATATATATGTTCCAAAAAACATAATCAAAGATACAATTGAAATAATTATATATAAAATATTTGAAACTAAAATTAATAGTGAATTTTTCAACATGTAGGCAATTACTACACAAATAAAAGTAATATAAAATGCATATACAAAATAAATCTTAGCTATAGTATAGATAAAAGAAATTGCGGATGTAGATGCTGCAGAAAAGATGGTGCCACAACAGCTTACTAATTTACTAACATCTAAAGACTTAAAAAAGGATATATCATAGTATGTCTCGATTACTAAAAAAATAAAGCCTACAATATAAAGCAAAAATTTATATCTAACGAACGGTAACTTTTCACTTTTAATATCGTAATGATTTAGCACCAGCCAAAAACCAAATATATATAAATTCAGTATCTTATATATAAACATAGTAGAGCCAAAATCGACTGAACTTACAACACCTGCAGCACACATGGCTCCTGTAATGATGTCTGAGAGTTTATCTGCTGTGAAAATAAAAAAGAGAAAAAGAGGCAATTTCACAATGAAGATATACTTTATAATTGTAGCTACCAGAAAACTTTGTTTTTCTAATTTGTATTGAGCCTGACTAGTGGAGTTTAAATCCCACTTTCTTACTATATTTATACTTATAACAAATGCAATAAAACCAAAGAAAAGAAATATAAAATCAAGTGTTAATATGGTGATAATTTCTGGAGTTAAAAGCATTACACAATCCTTCCATTGTGTATTTCTATCTGTCTATCTATGAAATCCAAATCAAAAAATAGTGGGTCATGAGATGCTATTATTATACTATTGTGTTCATTTTTAAGTTTTCTAAGTATTTCTATAAATTCCAAAGAGAGTTTTTTATCAAGATTTGCGGTTGGTTCATCTGCTATGATGATGCTAGGGTTGTTTACAAGAGCCCTGGCTATGGCAACCCTTTGCTGCTCTCCACCTGAGAGATTTTTAACTAAAACATCCATCTTATCTTCTAAGGAAAATTTTTTAAATAACTTTTCTAATTGTTCATCTAAAACTTTTGTATTTGGATTTGATGGTATAAGGGGTACGATGACATTCTCTTTCGCACTTAGTGTTGATATGAGATTATACTTTTGAAAGATAAAACCCATATTTTCTCTCCTAAAGAGCGAAGTGAAATTATCTGCTAGTTTTGAAACTCTTTTGTTATCGATTATCACTTCTCCTCTAGTTGGTTTATTTAGTGCAGCAATAAGAGAAAGGATAGTGCTTTTGCCACTTCCACTAGGACCTCTTAGCAAAACTATTTCACCTTTTTCCACTTTTATATTTATATCTTCAAGAGCAATTATCTTGTCTTTGGCACCAACTTTAAACTCTTTAGTAACATTTTTAAGTTCAATCATCTCATAACCTCGTCTGCGTCCATAGAAGCTACTCTCCACGAAGGTATAATCGTAGCTGCTATATAAATTGGAATTGTTAGAAAAAATATAATGCAGAGAGTTTGAAAATTAAAACTAAATGGCAGATTAAATGCTGGTTTAAGAGAAGAATATCCTATAAAAATATCTCTTAAAAGTGGCGCATTTAGAAAATACACATAAAATAGTGATAAACAAAGGGCTGTGATAAAAGATATAAAAGAGATAACAAATGCTTCATAAAATTTTTCTTTTAAAATATCATCTATAGTCCAGCCCACGGCTTTTAATATACCTATTTCTTTTTTCTCATCAGAGCTGAGTCCGCTTGCTTTATCATATATAATCATAAAAAATGTAAAAGCACTTACAACAAATAATGCCAAAAATAGACCACTTTTGTAATCAAATATATTTTGATAACTAATACTCAAATCTTCTTTTGTAATAACTCTGCTATCTGGAAATAAAGCTCTAATTTTTTTAGCAATATTTGGAATCTCAACTGGATTTGCAACTCTCAAAACTATATCTGTTGCCATATTTTCATTCATGCCAAATATTTTCAAAGCCTTTTCTTTAGGCATTAAAATCACATCATTTGATTCAAGACTGGTATCACCGCTAAAAACACCGCCGATATTCATCTTCACAAATTCACCATTTGGTCTTATGAAATTAAAATAGCCATTATAATAGTTTTGCTTTAGGATTTTCTGCACCCCTTTCCCAACCAGCATATTTGAGTTTTTATCTAATGTATCAAAATCAAATTTATCTGCTAGCGTAGTATAAAGTTTTTTATATTGGTTTTCAAAACTATCAATTCCTACTACAGAAAAGTTAACGCCAGCCTTTGCAAAATAATAATAACCCCAGATTCTTGGAATTGCTTTGCTTACACCATCAATTGCTAAAAGCTTATCAATTCTTGAAATCGGTATATTTATCTGCCTTCCAGCTTGTAATCTTTGTACAGTTATATCTGGTAATTCGTTAAGAGTAGTGTCAAGTTCGCTTTGGATTGAGTTTGAGATAAAAAGGACGGAACTGAGCAAAAATATAAGCAATGTAAAAACAAAAAAAATAAATATATTTTTAGCGCCTCTTCTAAAGACTGATTCTATGGCAAAATCAATCATAAAAAAGTTTATTTTATTTTTTTTCAATTTCAATCCTTGATGGAATCCTTCTTTGAATTTGTGAGTAATTATACACAAATGTTGAGGGAAAATATTCACTTAGTGTTGGTGAATTACTAAAAATAGAAAACAAATCACTCAAACTTCTGTGTCTTACAAAGTGAGTCTCAGATGAAATGGCGAGGTCTGGAAGTGATACAATTTTAACAAAAAGAGCTTTTTTGTCCTTCGCATCACTTTTTAATTCCAGATAAACTACTTGTGAAACCAAAAAAAGAGTTACAAATGAAACAGAAACAAAAATATAAAAAGTTTTTGTTTTCATAGTAATTCTACATATCTAAATATCGAACGAGACCAAGGGTTATTTGCTTAAAAGTCAAAATCTTTGTTCCGCCATGTTTTATTTTAAAAAGCTTTGCCATGTCAATATTTTTTAAAGGAATAAGATCATCACCATGTGGTCCAGTTTGATTACTTCCAAAAACAAAAACTGCATCTTTTGCATTTACTAAATCACCAGTTAAAAAATCTTGCACATACATATCTTGTATATGCGCTTTGATTAGTTTATGGTCCATAAAATATTTTTGATGAAAATAGACCTGTAGCATAGATTTTACTGAAACAAACTGTACGACTTTTCCATCCTTTAACTTGGCTTCGCATATAAATTTTTGAAATTTTTTAAGTGGTATTTGATAAACCATATCTTTTGCGTTTGGATGCATCAGTGTTATCCCACCCGCAAAAACAGTAACTGTCAATAAACTAATAATTAATAAAATCTTCTTCATCCCAATCTCCTATAATAAATCTTTTTTCTTAAATGCAAAATATCCTATGAATGAAAATACTATCCCTAGCATTATAGGATAAAATATTGCATAAACCATCAATAGCCTTGCTCCAAAAGTGTCGAGTAAATAATATGCAACAGGTCCAATTACTGTTAGTTCTGGATCAAATAAAGAAATAGCTCCAATCCTAAAAACTTCTACTGGATTTAGCATGGCTAAAGTGATAATTAATCCATCACTCATCCTGCCTTGTAACATTAAACCGATAAGTGCTATATCTATAAATCCAATGAGTAAAATCCATATAAAAAATGAACTACCAAGTGCAATATCTGTTGATTTTACTATGGTTGATATAAAAAAGGCAATCCCTAAAAATACGAAACACATAGAAAATAAAAGGGCTGAATATAAAAATATCATGTTCCATGGCAAATTGCCACCTTTTATAACTCCAAAAATAATACCTAAAATCAAAGAAAATATGACAGGTAAAAATACAGTTAAAAATCTTCCTAGCATTTTGCCCCAATAATAATCCCTTAAAGAGATTGGAAATGATAACATATATTCAAGAACATTACTCTCTCTATCTCCTGAGATTGATTTTACCGTTGTAATTAGTATGAAAATAGGCAATATTATTATAGTTACTTGTATGAAAACTAACAACATTCGGCTAAGTCCAGTAAAACCCATAACAACTGAGTCAGAAACACCCGTAATAAAAAATAGTGCCATAAGACCACCAAAAACTAGAGCATACAAATAAAACCATTTTGATCTTAATGACTCTTTTATATCTAAATATGAAACTAATAATAAATTTTTCATTGTTTTCTCATCTCTTCTAATTTTTTTGTATTCAATTTTTCTACTTTGTATATTATATTTATAGCATCTTTGTATCTGATAATATGATGATTTTTTGGTTTTGTTTCTTTTGTATATGCAGCAATTCCATAAGCCATAGGAGTTAAGCTATCATCTGTATAGTATGCTGTCTTTGCATTTATCCATTTCCCAGTTTTTGCATCAGTTATCCATAAAATTGCTTTATCTTTCCATGGAATCTTCTCTTCATCCATCCATAAAACAGCACATCCTATATCATCAAACTTATATACTTTTCCACTTGTAGGATTTATAATTTCAAATGCATATTTTCTCTCACTAATTGCCATCTTGCATCTTTGACACACATCCCTGTCCCAATGTATTTTTTCGACTCCTCCTATCTTTTTCTTTTCACAACCAGAAAAAAATAGTCCAGCTAGGACGATCAGGAGAAGAAATAACCTAAACTTTTTCATCTTCTACAATACTTCCTAAATCCATGTATATTTGTCTATTTACTAAGTCTTTTATCTCGTCTAGTCTATGGGTTATGAAGAGTGCTGAGCAATCTTTATCTAAACCCTGTAATAATTTATAAAAATGGTCTCTAGCTTTTGGATCTAGATTTGCCGTTGGCTCATCAAAAACCAATAATGAACTTTGTTTTGAAAGAGCAATTGCAATTAGTAATTTTTGTTTCATTCCTCCTGAAAGTTTAAAAAATTGTTTATTTAGATTACTCTTTAAGTCAAGGTCCATTCTAGAGGCTTCATCAAAAATTATATCTTTTGATATATTTGAACTCTTGACTATAAAAGATATCATTTCATTTAGACTGATTTTAATTGGAGGTGGTAGTTGGGGTATAAAACTAATATGTTCTAAGACTTTTACTCTTTGTTTTATAGGATCAAAGCCATTTACTTTGATGCTACCTGCGTCTATATGATAAAATCCTAATATGGCTCGAACCAAGGTGGTTTTTCCAGCTCCATTTGGACCCATCATAGCTATTTTATCACCTTGTGCTATATCTAAACTAACATTATCCAGCACATTTTCACCTAAGAATTTTTTATATATATTTTTAACTTGAACTAGCATTATACCAAATCTTTCAATCTAAAATCTAAGTTATATGCATCAGTATGGCAAACATCAAAACATCTTCCACAGAGGATGCAGTCACCATTTTTTACATATTCTTTTGTTTTACCTTTTACGGCTCTATCTTTATCGTGTTTTGCTTTTGTAAATTCCAACACATGATCTTCAGGGCAAACAGCTATACAAGCTGAACAATGGTCGCATTTATCCATATCCCATTTTATTCTAGTAAGTCCTACCCATCCTACTAAGTTATAAGTAGTGCCAACGGGGCAGATGTATTTGCACCATCCTCTTCTTGAGAATAAGATTTCAAATAGTAAAATAACTACCACCCAAACTAGGGCTAAACTCCAACCATAAGTGATAAATCTGCTGATTATTCCTATGGGGTTGATAACTTCAAATACTAAATATCCATCAATAGAAGCTGCTAGTAGAAAAACAACCCAAAAGAAAAATCTAATACGAGGATCAAAATTTCTTTCTTTTATGATTTTTTTGCTGACCAGCTTTAGGTGTATTTTCTCTCCTATCTCACTTAGCAATCCATAAGGACAAACCCACGAACAATACGCCTTGCCGCCAACAAAAAAGTAAAATACAAGAAGTGTTAGGCTTCCGATTACAATATTTATATGCATAGCATGATCTGCTGCGTAAATCTCCAATGCTGTAAAAGGGTCAATTAAGTGAAAACCTAAAAGTCTCGAGCCATTTAGTGTCCCCTCAAGTACTTGGATGTCAACATGAAAAGAGAGAAAAAAGAGTAAGTTTATGATAATAATACTTAGCCATCTCCATCCTCTCCAAGAGAGTCTATTCTTTCCATTTTTATTTTTGCTAAAAAATGTTGAAAAAAAAGGAGCATTGATTAACTCCCTGACACTTCCATTATATCTATTCATTTCGTACTCACTTATTTATTTGTTGCATCTAATTTTGCTTGAAATTTTCCTATTTCAGTAGCTAACTCAACTAATTGTTGATCACTTAAATTTCCAAGCAAACCGTACATGATATAGTTTTTTCTTTTTCCAGATTTAAATTCTTGTAAATTCTTCAGTATGTAATCTTTTGATCTACCTATTAATTTTGGTCCTATTATTCCCTCTCCAATAGTTCCGTGGCAAGAAGAACAGTTTTTCTTATAGAGTGTGCTTACATGAAATGCTGCTATATTTCCTGCTTGATTTTTAAGAGCTTGTAATTGATCTGACAACTTTTTGTTTGTTTTCTTTATCTCAGCTGAGTTGCTCTGTAGTTGATTATTTTGGGCAATTTCTTGTTTTATTTTTGCTTGACTTTCTAAATGGACAACTTCCATCTGACTTTTTTTGATAATTGTGCTAATATTTTGTAGCTTATTCACTTCTTTGTCTAAATTATACAAATAGACACAAGCCCAAATCGCTAATATTAGTGAAATTCCTGCTATGACATGTTTTATCATTTGTTTTTCCTCATTTTTTGAATTTGTTTATTGAAATCTGCTATTTCACCAGCTAAATGTTCCAATTTTTTATCACTAATTTGCTCAACTAATTCTTTCATTAACACATTTTTTCTTTTTCCTGTTTTAAAATCAATAATTCTTTGATAAATAAAATTTTTATCTTTGCCAAGTAGGGATGGTCCGATAACTCCATTTGCATAATCATCATGACAGGCAGAACATTTAACAATATAATCCTTACTAAGTTTATTTATCATCATAGCTATTGTAACTCGCTCATAAGGATTTTTTATACCTAAATACGCATCAATGGTAGTCTTTTCTTTTGAACTTTGTTCGTTGTATTTATCTATTTCTTTAGCTTCCTTTGATTTCCCTTCTTCATTATAAGAATAGTAAAATTGACCACTATTTTCTTTATTGACCTCTTTTGTTGTATCTTTTTTTACAACATTTTTAGTGATTTTTATTTTAGCAGGCGTCTCTTTGTTTATCACGCTGCTTTTTGCACTCTTTTCATCCTTTTTTTTCTCGCCACATCCAACAAATAGTAGTGCAACTGAAACAATAAATATAAATATAATTTTCTTAGCCATTTTTCTTGCCTTTCTTATATACGCTAGTATAAGTTTCTCTAGGAATTACTTTTATAATATTTACTGGACAAAGCTCAACACAAACACCGCATCCAACACAAGCTTCTCTAATTTCAGGTATTAGCCCATTATCCTTTTTTACCATGCCTATCGCATCAATTGGAGTTGGAAATGGGCACATAGTAGCACAAATAGTGCAAGATTTATCTCTAAATTTATCTAGTTTAGCTAAGACAGTTTTTTGTAATTTATCTTTTTCTTTTTCTAGTCCTGTTATTTCTACTTTTTTATTTTTTCTTTCACTTTGGGATAATATCTCTGTATGGTTGTAAATTTTATCTATCGCGCTATTTGGAACTTTTTTATTTTTTAGAGCCAAACAAGCATCCATATTTGTGAGAACTGCAACACCCATATCCACATATTTTATATTATCATGCTCGTGATTTAATGCACCTGATGGACAAGCTAGCATGCAAGGGAAAGCTGAACAAAGATAACATCCTCTTTTGCTTGGATTTATAAATGCCATCCCAACACTAGCGCCACCTCCAATATCTTCAAGTTCTATCGCATCGTACGGACACACTTGCAGGCATTGACCACATTTTATGCAGAGTTTAAGAAATTGATTTTCACTTACAGCCCCTGGCGGTCTTAATATTAATTCTTTAGATTTTAGGTCTGGTGCAAAATATATGCCAGCTCCACTCGCTATTCCTAGAATTCCTAAACCTGTCATTTGTTTTACAAATTTTCTTCTTTTTTTATCTTCAATATTCATAGAGCCCCTCCTATTGTCATTTTTGGTTTCGGATCAATTGCCAATATAAATGGCTCAGAAAATGGTGCTAGTTTAGCTAAAAAATTTATTATGGTAATGATTGGTGAGCCATAAAAAAACTTTACATCAGGATTTGATAGCCACATTTTATCTGCATAAAATCTTTCTACATGCGGCGTGTCACCTATGCCATCTCCATTTCTATCAAAACCTTGGTAATTATCCCAATAATTACCATCCCATTTGTTTTGTGTAACTTTTATATTGTCTGAATCATTTATTATGTTTTCAATATTGCCTTTTATGATATTGTTTTTAAAAATATTTGCAATACTAAGTGAATGAAAATGGATTCCTTCACTATTGTAAAGTAACTTATTTCCTTCAATATAATTATAAGTTCCTGGCTGAAATGGAGATCTATCTATATATAGACCACGAGCACAGTAAATCATGGTATTATTTTTGATGGTAAAATTTGATCCATCTTTCAAACCTATTCCCAAACCAGTAGTTCCTAACGAATTTTCTATCACATTACCAGTGGCTATTGTATCTTGAGAATACATAAAAAAGATACCTACACTATTGTGCTTATAAACATTATCTTTGACTATATTTTTACCTGTGTACATAAAATGCAAAGAATATCTACAATAATCAGCATAATTTTTTTCTATTAAATTCCCATGGCTATACCAGACGATAAAATCTCTTGACTTTGTTATATAGTTTTTTCTTAAAATATTATCATTGCTATACCAAACTCTTATAGCGTCACCTCTAAGACCTAAGCTAAATGGTTTTGAAGTGATATAGTTATTTGAAATTTCACTATTGTCAACTTGTTGTAAATCTATACCAAAGAGGTCATCTGTAAATCTACAATTTAGCACTTTGCAATGTTTTGCTTTTTTAATAGAGACTCCAGCATCTACTCGTTCATGTTGGGCTCCACTATGTCTGATAGCGAGGTTTTTCAATGTGACATAGGAACTGGTTATCCTGATCACAGTACCGTTTCCATCACCTTCGATTATAGCTTTTTGATTTTTACCGTCTATTATAATTGGTTTGTCGATGGTTATATTTCCTTTATAAACTCCGGCAGGAAGTTCAAGTAATGAGCCTGCTTTTGCTTTGTTTATGGCCTCTTGTAAGACATTTGTCGCAAAAAGTGGTAATGAGGATATTAAAATCAGATATAACCATTTCATGATATTGCTTCTCTAACCTTTTGCTTTTAATGCTTTATTTTTAGCAACTACTGCCAATAGAGAAAGTACACTTATGGCAATCAATAACCAAAAGCCTATGCTTGGATATGAGTGTGTTGTAAATTGTGCAACTTTTCCATCTCCAAAAACAGTAGGAGTAAATGGTTTTATCTTAAAGGCACCCCACTGGTGCATATGGTGTCCAAACCAATACAGCCAATATGAGTAAAACCCCATAAAGATAAGCGGCAAAGAGATGGGAATTAACATAAGAAGATTTAAAATTTTTGAATTATAAACCATAAATAAAATTAGCAAAAGTGCAGTAAATACTAAAGCATAAGGAGCTATCATCCTTATATATGGAGCGCCACGCTCCATTGGATCCATTCCTATAAAGTGGTTTATAGTTTCCATTTCAAAAACATCACCACTAAACCCATCAAAATGATAATATACTGGTATTCCATTTGGAAATGTTTTTTTAGGGTAATTTGGAGCTTCAAGTGCCACATACCATATGGGAGAAGTTACCACACCTATCTCCATATCCTGTTTTATCAATTCTTTTAAATTATCTGATATTTTTTTAGGAACTGTCGGACTTACATATTGACCTTTTTTATAATAATTCCAAACTTTCTCAGTAAGTGTTGAGATTTTATCGCCTTTACCTTCTTTTTTTAATTCCACCACATTATGTGTTAATACCGCAGGAATTACAAAGAAGTAGAGTAAAATTATGAGTGCTAGTAGAGAAAAAAATCTTGATTTTGTTAAAGAGTTATTCATTTTGTTGCCTTCTTTTTTATTTTTTTATCTTAGCTTTAAATATATTATATATTTAAAGCTAAGATAATGCAATGATATTGGTCAAGTAAGAAAGGTATCAGGACTTAATAAGTCCTGATACCTTGTATTTGAAATAGACTTAAAACAAGTTTGCGTTTTTATCTATCCATTTTAGATATTCTATGATATCATCTACTTGTTTCGGAGTCATACCTTGGTTCGGCATTCTTAAATTAAAGTAGTGAGTCATAGATTTGATGTAAGGATTGTCATACATTTTCTCTGGATGTAATATCCAGTGTTTAACCCATTCTTCACCATTTTCATGTCTTCCTAAAACTCCAACTAAGTCTGGACCAGAGCTAACTTTTCCTACAACATGACATCCATTACAACCACCCTCTAGATAATCTCCATGTCCTCTTTGTGCTGCTGCACTCATAGGGCTTGCGATTTTCTTCACAAGCAAGTCTCTTGCACGGATTCCAACATCCGCGGTTTTTACAAGATATTGAAAAACCATGTTTTGGAACAAGGTAGCTTTATTGTAATCACCGGCTTTTACTGCAGCATCTGAAAGTTTTTCTTGAGCTGGAATCTTACCATGTTGATCTAGTGCATCAACCACAAAACCTTTAATTACTGGGTATTTTTCATAATGATTGTCTTTTAAGAATTTAACAACACTTCCTATTACTTTATCAATACCTTTGTTTGTAGCAACAGTTTTTTCATATTCTGCTTTAAGTTCTGCTGGACTCATTTTGGCGAGTTTTAATCTTGCCACTTTTGCATATTTTTTGTTCGGATCTTTTACTAATAAATAACCCATCATTTCTAAGTGAAGTGCAGAACAAAATTCTGTACAATAATATGGAAATACACCCTCGAGATCAGCTTTAAATGTAAGAGCAACAGTTTTACCAGGCTCAAGTGAAGCGTGAACATTATAATCATCAACTGTAAAACCGTGAGTTTCATCTTCTGCTCGTTCAAGGTTAGTTAGGTAGAAAGTTACAGTATCACCTTTGTTTACAGTTACATGTTCTGGATTGATATGAGATCTCACCATAGTGCCATATACATATACATGTTTACCTTTTCTAACAATTTTCTCTTGACCTGCTAGAGTTTTACCCCTATGGATTTTTCCAGTAAATGGATTTGTGCCCATTTTATATCTAACCCATGGTTGTAATTTGCTAGCCCTTATAACCACCGCTTGGTGAGGTTCACCCAATGGAATTGGCATATCATAAAGAAGTTGCATCTTTTTACCACGAATGTCTATAAGTTGGTGGTTTTGTGGGTGCAGTGGTCCAATCTCGTTAAATCTATCAATCGCTAATTTATTTAAAGCTATGACATATTCACCTTGAGGATCTTCACTTTTTCCTTCCATGCCAGCAAGGTGACCAATGTTGTAGCTGACATTTTGTCTGTCACTTACTTTACATGTAAGGTAATTCCATTTTACAACTTGGCTATCTACATATAGGGAAGTATATATTTCACCGTTTTTCCAATCTTTACCATATGTATTATGCAATGGTCCAAGGCCCAACTCTGCTTGACAATGTAAAGATTTTTTCATATCAAGAATTGGAATACCAAAAGGATCTTTTCCTGCATACTCTTTATTATCGATTAGTTTTTTGATTTTTTTCCAACTAAATACAGAATCATGAGTATCAAGCTTACCACAAACTACGATGTATTTTCCATCAGGAGACACATCAACACCGTGTGGAGATTTTGGCTCAGGAACCAGAAAAAGTGCATTGTTTTTAACAGCTACAGATATAGGTATAACTCTTGTTCCATTTATAATTTTAACATTTTTTGGATCTTCTGCAAGTTTTGCAAGTTTTTTCCAATTATAT
>CAZYTB010000067.1:0-1839 GCA_964650375.1 uncultured Campylobacterales bacterium
AACTCCCTTGAAGTCATGCCGACTGCGCAGAGCTGGGGCGGACTATATGTAGAAAAAAAAGAATAATTTACAAAAAAGAGAAATATTAATTTTTAACTTAAAAATCAGGGTTTTCAAAATTTAATATTGTTTATAAAATTGGATTTGGTGTCAATAAAACGCACCGAGACGACACCGAGAATTTTACTTTTCTATTTCACTTATGATTTTGTCAATTGCTAAAAGCAATGGCTTTATATCATTTGAACAGACATCATAAATTGCTTCTGCATCTAAATCAAAATAGTGATGCGTGATAATGTCTCTTATGCCTTTTGCAGCTTTCCAATTTATCTCTGGGTATTCTAAAAGTAGTTTTTTATCTGTCAGCTTATCTATATTTTTTAAACTTTCACCAATGGCAATAAGTTGCATACAGAGAGCGTCCAATTTTTCAAGACCATCTTCACTGTCTAAAAAGTAATCAACACTATCAACTGGCTCAAATCTAGTTAAAATTCTTTTTGCAGAAAGAGAGATTTGTTTTAGAGTCTCCAATAAAACAGTATTAGACATAGACCGCTTCTTTAAAAATTTGTTCTTTTAAAAACTGGTTCATCCTATCTCTAACTCTTATTATGTCAACATGTTTTTTTAATCTTTCTTCTAATTCCTGGCGAATATTTGAAAGTGCAAATAGATTTGGTTTTTTTAATTGTATCACAACATCAACATCACTGTTTTCATTTGCATCATCTCTTGCAACTGAGCCAAAAACTCCTAGTTGTGTTATCCCATAGTCATTTGCATGTTCGCTTTTATATTGCTTTAAAATATCTAGTACTTGTTTTTTATCTAACATGCTAACCCTCCCTATTACTAAAATATAGTATGCCAATGTAAAACTAATTATATCGAATATATCAAAAAAATGTAACTATAGGAAAATGTACTCAAAATAAATTTTATATAGTTTAAAAAACTAACGGATACTGGAGCTAACTTTATATACCAAACAATACCACCAAATATTCCACCCCAAAAGTCAAGACAATAATTTTTAAAATTTAATTCCATCATTAATATATACGCTTATGCCACAGCTTTATGAGTTATTTCATAATCTGGCCTATTTATCTTCAAACTATCATGATATACATTCATAGGTTTTTTATATTGTAAAGTTTCATGAAATCTTCTATTATTATAAAACTCCATATAATCTTTAACATCATCTTTAAGTGTTTGAGTATGGATATAACTTGTATATTGGCTCCCTTGGTCAGTATTAAATATCTCTGGAGTTCCATAGTTATTTAAGGCAACGCTTAGTACACCCATAACTAAGTCTGTATCCATACAATTAGATATTTGCCATGACAAAACAGCTTTAGAGTACCAGTCTATGATAGCAGCTAGATAAACCATACCACCATTGATTTTAATATATGTTATATCTGTACTCCATACTTGGTTAGCTCTTATTATCTCAATATCTTTTAATTTATAAGAGTACTTAGGATGTGCTACATTAGCAATAGTCGTATTTACTGGTCTAACTGCCAACACTGCTTTTAAACCCATCTCTTTACGGTATCTTGAAACACTATTTAAACTCACCGTATATCCATCTTCAAGAAGTTGCTGGTGTACTTTCTTTTCTCCATATATTGGTATCTCTTTAAAAATCTCTTGTATATACTGTTTGATCTCTTCTTTTTGTTTATTTACTATTGGGTCATAGTAAAAATGACTTCTACTCATACCTAGTAGTTCTGTTTGTTTAGATAGTGATATATTTTTAGCTTGAACTTCTACCATCTTTTGTTTATTAGATAAGTCCAAGCTCTTGAGCTTTCC
>CAZYTB010000067.1:1939-13945 GCA_964650375.1 uncultured Campylobacterales bacterium
TTTCCTACTACTTTAGCATATTTATCTATTTTTGATTGGAGTTGAACTATTTGTTCTTTGTACTCTTTCACTGCTTTACTTGGTTCCATGGCAATCTCTGCGTTTGATATAAATATCTCTTTCCAGTTTGATAGGTTCTTGGGAATGATGTTGTTCTCACTTGCTATTTCATTGAGTGTCTTCTCACCTTTTAAAACTTTCAGTACTAATTTAGTCTTAAATTCTGCACTATATGTTGTTCTTTTTCTACTCATAATTTTTACCTCTCTTTTTATTGTTTAATTTTATCATTTTAGAATTAAACTTTAGAAAATCTTGTTTGTTTTTCTGAGGGTATTATAATTATCTTTTATGCCTCTTCTAGTGCATCTATTAAATCATTTTTTATTATGTCAAATGATTCAATTCCAACAGATACTCTAACTAAAGTATCTTCAATTCCAAGTTCAAGTCGTTCCTTTTTACTTAAATGACTATGTGAAGAGAGAGAAGGTACGATTATGGTCGTTGCAACATCACCCAATGTAGGACCATAAGGTATATCTTTTGCTGCTTTAACAAAGTTATTGATATTTGTATAATCTCCTTTTAATACAAAACTAATCATTATTCCAAAATTTTCATTTAACATCTCTTTTGCCAACTCATGCTCAGGATGTGATGAAAGACCTGGATAGTTCACTTTTACAATTTTTGGATGACTGCTAAGCACCCCGGCTAGCTTACTAGCATTTTCTTGTGCTTTTTTAAATCTCAATTCAAAAGTTTGCAAACCTCGCTCAGCAAGCCAACTGTTAAATGGGCTTGCATTAAACCCAAAATTTGCAATAAGCTCATCAATATCTTCAAGAATTTTAGAATCATTTGTCCCTATATAGCCCAAGTTTAAATCACTATGTCCTGATAGTATTTTTGTAACAGACTGCATAACTAAAGTTGCGCCATGATTTAGTGGCTTAAATCCTATTGGTGTTGAAAAAGTATTATCAACCAATATTATAGCAGATGATTTTTTAGCTACTTCTACTAACTCTTTAAAATAAGTCAATCTAAGTACTGGATTTGATACAATTTCTACTAAAATAATTTTAGTTTTAGAGGTAATTGCCTCATCAAAAGTTAAGGGATCAGAAGAATTAAAAAATTTAGTTTCAAATCCCATACGAGGAAACATTTTTGTCAGCATTTTTAAAGATTGTCCATACAGTTGCGAAGAAGCTGCTATAGTGTCACCTTTTTTCAATAATGCTAAAAACACACAAGATAGTGCAGACATACCAGAAGCTGTAATGACTCCGCCTTTAGCATCTTCTAGCCACGATAGCTTATCTGCTAAAATTGTTGAATTTGGGTTTGCGTATCTCGCATAAGTATATCCATTAACCTCTTTATCCATTACGGATTTGTGTTGTTCAAGGTTTTCAAAATGATACATCACAGACATTGATAGCGGAGTTGACAGCGGCACACCTGGATTACTCGGTATTTCGCTTCGTCTTACAATTGACTTTCTTCTTTGCTTCATAATATATAACCTTTATGTATTTAGCCCAAATCATGACCTCCGGCAAAGTCGGAGGTTATAATCTTTATTTATTTTAATCCCAATCTAAAATCACTTTACCAGATAGCCCTGATCCCATAATATCAAATGCTTCTTGGAAATCATCTATTTTAAATTCATGTGTAATTATTGGATTTAAATTTAGTCCTGACTGAATTAAATTTGCCATTTTGTACCAAGTTTCAAACATCTCTCTTCCATATATCCCTTTTATGGTTAAACCCTTAAATATGATATCATCCCATGATATGGTCATATCACTTGGTGGAATTCCTAACATCGCTATTTTTCCACCGTTATTCATATTTTTTAACATAGAATTAAAAGCACTTGGAGCCCCAGACATTTCTAATCCTACATCAAATCCTTCACACATATTAAGACTTTCCATAATATTATCTAAAGATTCATTTGCAACATTTACCACTCTTGTAGCACCCATCTGTTTTGCCAATCCTAATCTATAATCATTTATATCAGTTACTACTATATGTCTAGCTCCTACATGTGAAGCAACTGCGGCAGCCATCGATCCAATAGGTCCTGCACCAGTTATAAGAACATCCTCACCAACCATATCAAAAGACAAAGCAGTATGCACAGCATTTCCAAAAGGGTCAAAAATTGCTGCTTGAGAATCAGAGATACTCTCATCCAATTTAAAAGCATTAAAGCTAGGCAAGCATAGAAACTGCGCAAATGCTCCTTGAATATTTACTCCGATACCATGAGTATTTCTACAAAGATGTCTTTTACCTGCTCTACAATTTCTACAATGTCCACAAGTGATATGACCTTCTCCTGAAACTCTATCTCCTAGGCAAAACCCTTTGACCTCTGTACCTATTTCTACAACTTCACCTACAAATTCATGTCCAACTATCATGGGCGTTGGGATAGTTTTTTGAGCCCATTCATCCCAACTATAGATATGCATGTCTGTACCACAAATCGCAGTTTTTTTGATTTTTATTAAAAGGTCATTGTGCCCTATCTTTGGCATATCAGCTTCAACTTGCCAAATACCTTTTTCATTATGAAGTTTTGATAGTGCTTTCATTGTATAATCCCCAATTTTATACCTACAGTTTTAAATGAAGATACGGCATGTTCTAATTGCTCTTTTGTATGAGCTGCTGAGAGTTGTACTCTTATTCTTGCTTGTCCTTTTGGAACTACAGGGAAAGAAAAAGCTATGACATAGATACCAAGTTTAAGTAGTTCATCTGACATTTTTGAAGCTAGTTTCGCATCTTTTATAAGCACAGGAACGATAGCATGATCTGCTCCTAGCAAAGTAAATCCAATTTTACTCATTTGAGTTCTAAAGTATTCACTATTTGATTTCAATGTATCTAACATACTACTAGAAGTTTCCAATATCTTTATAGCTTCGATAGAAGATGCTGCTACCATTGGTACAATTGAATTTGAAAATAGATATGGTCTTGAGCATTGTCTAAGATACGATATAATCACTGCTTTTCCAGAAGTATATCCTCCACTAGCGCCACCAAGTGCTTTTCCTAATGTCCCTGTATAAATATCTATCTTATCTTCAACACCCCAATGAGAAGGCGTTCCTCGTCCATTTTTTCCTAAAACTCCAATACTATGTGAATCATCAACCATAACTAAAGCATCATATTTTTTTGCCAATTCACAAATAGCTGGTAAATTTGCAATTGATCCATCCATAGAAAATACACCATCTGTTACTATCAATCTATACTTGGCATTTTGTGAATCTATGAGTTGTTTTTCCAAATCTTGCATATTAGAATTTTTATACCTATATCTTGAAGCTTTGCATAACCTTACACCATCAATTATACTAGCATGATTTAACTCATCACTTATAATCGCATCTTCTTTACTTAGAATAGTTTCAAATAAACCTGTATTCGCATCAAAACAAGAAGAGTAAAGAATCGTATCTTCAGTACCCAAAAAAGATGAAATAGTATCTTCTAATTGTTTGTGAATGGTTTGAGTACCACAAATGAATCTTACAGATGCCATTCCATAACCATATTGTGCTAGAGCTTTTGAAGCTACATCTTGAATCTGTTTATTTGAAGCTAAGCCCAAATAGTTGTTTGCACATAGATTTATAACCTCTTGTCCAGTATTTAATCTAATCTTTGATGCTTGTGATGAATTTAAAATTCTCTCGTTTTTATACAACCCTTGTTCTTTTAATAAGTTCAATTTATTCTCTAAATCATTTAAAAATGTTGTGTTCATCGTTTTCTCCAATTAAAATAGACTTTTTACACCTAATTATAGTCCTTTTAGTTTAACATTAGCTAGTGTTTTTAGTTCTGTCAATAATGATTTAACAAAAACAATCTGAGCACAAGCATCTTTCTTCTCTTTAGCTAACATTTCATCCAAACAAACTGTTTCATCTATTTTTGTAATACTTTCAGTTCTTGGAGGTATAAAAGTATCTTCATTTTCATCTGCAAACCTATATGCAGGTGCATAATAGCCAACGACCTCTTCAAGATAAAAAATTTCAGTTTGAGGCTCTTTATCTCCTAACATCAAAAGATCAAACATAAACTTAGCATGTGGCAAGTCATCATCTTTTTCAGGTACTCCAATATGACCAAAACCTTTGCCCTCTTTTATGATTTTAACACTTTTTACATGTGCATGTTTTAAAAAAGGAGCCATAATCTCAAGTGCTTCAAGTGGTTTTTCATAGGCATTGACCATATTGCCGTAATCAAACATCAGATAGAGATTTGTTGCATCTACTTTTTTAACAATTTCAGCCAACTCACAAGATTTCAAATCCTCATGTTGCTCCATAAGTATATCCATGCCCTTGTGTTTTGCTATCATTGACATCTCTTTTAGAGTAGGGACAATCTTCTTTATAATTTGTGAGACCAGCCCACTCTCTCTAACATAAAATCGTATATTTTTAGCATTTACGATACTTGCTACTCTTACAGCTTTTTTAAACTCTTCCATATCTGTGCTACTGATATCTATATTGATAAGAAGATTTAAGGATTTTGCATACTCTGCTATCTCTCTTATTTCCTCGTCAGATTTGGAGTTAAAGGACCTCTCATTTCCAGTTTCTATATTTATAGCTATGCCTTTAAAGCCATGAATATAAGCAAAATCTAAAAATTCTATTATTGTCAATTTTCCATAAAAGAAGTTTTTATACATCGTATAGCTATGGGCATATAAACTTATATTTTCTATTCTACTCTTTAATTTTTTTGCAATTTCTATACTAAAAGGTGGGATTTCTATGCCTATAGCCCCATCTGTTTTATCTTGGAGTAACTCTAAAAAACAATCATCAATCTGGTTCATTAAACAGTCTCAACTTATATTTTATTTTTAACTCTGAAAAAAACTCTTTGTATAATTTTCCAATCTATTTTTAGTTGTATTAATTTTACTTTCAAAACATTCGTTATTTATAAACTCATCTATATAAAGTTTTGCCAATCTATTTTTTAATTTGTTGTGTATAGGATAGTACTCTCTTATTAAAAAATAAGCGTATTGAGCTAACTCATCTTTTGCAATAAACTGGTGTTCTCCATTATCTCTTTTTAAAACAGCACAAGTAAAACCATCTTTTATAGCATCTGCTATACTTGAGGTTGTCTTCTCTTTTGCAAATAAGACGGTGAATCTTTTTCCTATATCATGATCGCTATCATGAGCATCTGTATTTGATGTAGGTGCTAAATATTTATGTCTGTTTTTTGTTTGAAGGGTGGTTAGATAAGCCATATTATTTCGTTCTTCAATCTTCACTTCCCCCATGATTTCGACTCCATCTAACTGCGAATTTTTTAGCATTTCTTTATAAATAGCTTGATGTAAATGGTATTTTTCTTCATGATACATCCAATTTGGATGAGACAATATTGAAACACCATTTGCCTCTTTTATTTTATTTAAAACCCAGATATTTTTTGCATAATGGAGAAGATTTATGCTTTTATCAATATTCTCTTTTTCTAACTCTTTAGCAATTTCCTGGAGTTCCATTTCATATTTTTTACTATTTTTCCTCTGATTTTCTATGGACTTGTTTGCATTAATTGACAAAATATGTCCATTTCCTTCTGAAACAACCATATCTTTTTTTCCAACACTTATCTCCTCGCCAGCTAACACAAGAAGATCAATATTGCACTCTTTTACTCTTTTTATTGCTTTTTGTGAACCTTCATAATTATCATGGTCTGTAATACTAATAAAATCCATACCAGCTTTGAGAGATGCCAAAGACATAGCAAAAGGTGTTGTTTTTCCATCTGAATATACAGAATGCATATGCAAATCACCCTTTAGGGGTTTCAAGTTAATCATATTTTCATCTAAACAATACAAACAAACAGTTTTGGATTCTTTGTATTTAAAATGTACTCTTACTATAAATTCACCTACATGAGGCATTTCATATGTTAAGAAAATATTATTTTTTTCAATTTTATAAGAAACTATATCCTTATGAAAGTGATCAACCCTAGAATAAATTTCAATAAATTTAATATAATTAGTGTCCTTTAAACTCAACACATAGTTTACTGTTTTATTTTGCCTGACAACATTTGGAACTATTTCCATCACCTTAGCCTCTTTAAATATATAATCTTAGACTAATATAGACCAGTATATCTACTTTTATCAATAAAAATTTTATAAAATCTTTTTACTCACAATCATCTTTCTCTCTCTTAAAGAACCATTATATGCCTTTATTATTAATAATACTTTAATCTCAACAGATTACACAAAAAATTTAAAATTATTTTCATTTGTGTTACTAAAAAGCCTCTAATTTAAATATAGGCTCTTCATTTAAAAGCTCTTCTTTAGATAAATGACAATAAATTTTATGCCCTGATTCAAATTCTATTTCTTGAGGTTTCTCGTCTTCGCAAATTTTTCCTATTTTTTTATGGCATCTTGTATGAAAAGGACATCCACTAATCGCTCCAATAGCACTAGGAATTGCACCATCTATCGTCACAACTCTTTGTGCTAAATTAGATTCTATGGTTGGTATTGCAGATAATAGACCTTCTACATATGGATGATAAGGCACTGAAAATATCTCTTGCGGTGTGCCAATTTCACAAATTTGTCCTAAATATATAACTATGATACGATTACATAAATGTCGTATTATACTCAAATTATGCCCTATAAATATGTATGTAGTACCGTGTTTTCGCTGTAATTCGTGTAGTATATTTAAAATTCCTGCTTGAACTGAAACATCCAAAGAAGAGATAGGCTCATCAAGAATTATAAGTTCAGGATTTGATGCAAATGCCCTCGCAATTCCTACTCGCTGTTTTTCTCCACCTGATATTTCATGTGGATAACGATTTAAATATATATCTCTTAAATTTACCATATCTAATAATTCTAATACCTTCTCTTTTCTCTTCTCTTTTGGTACGATATTGTATAAAATAAGAGGTCTTTCTATTATTTGTTCTACTGTTTTTTGAGGATTTAGTGTTGCTTCTGGATTTTGAAAAACCATCTGAATTTTACGACTCAAATCTTTTTCTCTCTTCGCAACAATACCTAAAGCTTTATTATCAAAGATAATATCCCCTCCACTTTTTTGTGTCAACCCTACGATACAGCGAGCAATAGTTGTTTTACCACAACCACTCTCCCCTACGATACCGATAATCTCTCCTTTTTTACATGTAAAGCTTACATCATCAACTGCCCTTGAATTACCCATTGGGGTTGGGAAAAATTTTATCAAATTTTTAACTTGAAGTAAATCTTTATATTCTATATCTAACTTTTCACTTTTTTCTAAAATCTCTTCTTCTGTCTTTGGTAGTTCTTCAAAAAAACATTTAACTTTTCCCGTTTTTGAAAGATTTAAGACAGGAGGAATTTGTTCTCTACACCGCTTTTGTACATGTTTGCATCTTGGTGCAAAGATGCAAGAAGATGTTAATTCTCCAAGGTTTGGTAAAAAACCTTTTATAGTTTTTAATTTTACATTATATTCTTCTTTTTTGTAAGTAGATGGTATGCACTCCATCAAACTTTGTGTATAAGGATGAGCAGGTTTTTCAAATATCTCTTTCACCGTACCTTCATTGACTATTTCACCAGCATAAAGAATTGCAACTCTATCACATATGTTTTTTACAACTCCCATATCATGAGTGATATATAAGACGGCAGTATTATATTTAGATTTCATTTTGTTTATCAGGCTTAAGATTCTAGCTTGTGTTGTTACATCTAATCCTGTAGTTGGTTCATCCATAATCAAAAGTTTAGGATTAGTACAAAATGCCATGGCTATCAAAACTCTTTGTTGCTGTCCTCCGCTAATCTGATGGGGATACTTCTGTGCCGTGATTTCTGCCATAGGAATATGAACTTCATTTAAAATCTCTATAACTCTGCTTCTAATCTCTTTGTCATTTAACAAGGTATGAATTTTAAGTACTTCTGCAACTTGATCGCCTACTTTGTGGCTAGGGTTTAGACTTGTCAATGGATCTTGCGGAACCAATGCAATCTCTGCACCTCTTATCTTTAAAAGATCTTTATATTTAAATTTGGTTAAATCATCTCCACAAAATAGAATTTTTCCTTCCGAAACTTCTCCGTTACTTGCAAGATACTGCACTACAGAGTATGCTATAGTGCTTTTACCACTTCCTGATTCTCCAACCAAACCGAAAGTCTCTCCTGCTTTTATATCAAAGGAGACTCTTCTTACAGCGGGAATTCTTCTGCCATTAACAGTATAGGTAATCTCTAAATTTTTTACTGTTAAAATACTGCTTTTAGCACTGTCCATATTTATTTACCTTTTAGTCGTGAAGTTTTTGAAAGCAGCATATCTTTAAGACCTTCGCCAAAAATATTAACTCCAACAACAGCTATAACTATCGCTATGCAAGGTGCAAATACTGGCCAAGGATTACTCAACATGTATGTCCTCTCAGTATAAGCCATCAAACCCCAATCAGGTGTTGGAGGTGGAGGTCCAAGTCCAATATATCCCAAACTAGCAGTTAAAAGTATCGCGTAACCCAGCCTAATCGAACCCTCAACAATCACTGTTGGCCAAAGATTGGGCATGATTTCTCTAAAAATAATATACAAAGAGGACTCCCCTGCAACCTTTGCAGCATCTATATACTCTAAATATACAATATTTAAAGCCTGTGAACGCACCACTCTTGTGGTTCTAGGGATATAAACAATAGCTATTGCAATTATCCCATTTATCATATTGGGCCCTAAAACTCCTATAACAAGCATGGCAAATACTAAAGAGGGAAATGACATCATAATATCATTAAAACGCATTAAAATACTATCTATTTTTCCCCCATAATACGCACTAGCAGCCCCTAAAATGGTACCAAATATTAGAGCCAAAAGTGTACTTGCTGTAGCTATCAAAAGCGTAGATTGACTTCCAATTATTACTCTACTTAGCACATCTCTACCATACCTATCAGTACCTAAAAGAAATTGCGCACTTGGGGCTTCTTTCAGATGACTATAATTCATCTCATCTGCATCATGAGGAGCGATACTAGTAGCAAAAATGCTAATAAACAAAAAAGCTAAAATGATAAAACTTCCAACTACCATATTTGCTGATAATTTTTTTTGTATTAATATATTTTTTATTTTATTATAAATTGATATTTTTAAACTATCGTTTTTCACTAGATTCTCCTAATTATAAGAAATTTTTGGATTTAATTTAGCATACAAAATATCTGCTACCAAATTAGAAATCACAACGGCTCCTGAAATCACAATCATTGTCGCTAAAACAAGAGGTATATCTCTTTGTATGAGCGCCATTACGATAAGACTGCCAATTCCTGGATAAGAGAAAACAATTTCAACAATAATAGTACCGGCTATAACTTGACCTATATTAAAAGCTATGACTGTAACTGTAGGCAATAGAGCATTTTTTAAGGCATGAAACCATATAACCCTCTTATGTGGGACACCTTTTAGTACAGCTGTTCTTACATAATTTGACTTCAACTCTTCAATCATAGATGCTCTAGCTTGGCGACTAACATAAGCAATACTTCCAAAAGCTATCGTTAGACTAGGAAATATGAGAATTTTAAAATATGCATCTATGCCTTCCCAAAAAGTCATTGACGACAGATCTACAGTATTAAATGCTGCTGGAATCCAATTTAGCCTTACGGCAAATATATATATAAAAATTATTCCTATTAAAAAAGCTGGTATGGATAGCATAAGTATGCCCACAAAAGAGAATATATAATCCAGTTTACTTCCCTCTTTTACTGCCGAAATTACTCCTGAGACCAATCCAACAACAATCATAATAATAACTGCAGGAACTGCTAAAAGCAGAGAATTATGTAGTCTTCCACCTATTATGGGAGTTATGGGTGTATGAAATATATAGGATGTTCCCATATCTCCATGAAACAGTCCCATTAACCAATGAAAATATTGCTGATATAGAGGCAAATCTAATCCCAATTGTTGCCTCAGCTGATTAACAGTCTCTTGCCCTACCGATTGAAGGGAAATTCCTCCAAGCATCAAATCTACAGCATCCCCTGGCATCATATGGGTAATACCAAAAACAAGCACAGAAGTAGCTAACAAAACTAAAAATGTACTAAATAACCTTTTTACAATAAAATATCCAAATTCATTCACATATAACTCCTAATAACATTATAAAGCACCTAAGTATAATCATTAATCAAAAAAATTGGATAAAATTAATCATGCATAGGTGCTTTAAAAGCCTTTATTATCGAAATAAAGGCTTTTATATAGTTTTATTTATCTTTCCAAATTTTATCTCCATACCAGTATGTTAAAGGATGAGCAGCAGCGCCATGAACTTTAGTAGTAACTACGCTATAAGCATCTTTATAATATGGTATCAATGTTACATCTGAGTCACTAATTATTTGTTGCGCTTCCGCATAGAGGGCTTTTCTCTTTTTAAAGTTACTTTCACTCTCTGCTAGATTTAATATCTTATCCAATTTTGGATTACTATAGTGAGCATCATTAGAACTGCCACCTGTTATATAATAAGGCTTCAAAGAAGCATTGATAGTACCTCTACCACCCCAGTTGCTTATCATAAATGGTACTTTAAACTCTATATCTGACCAGTAAGTAGCAATATCTATAAACTTAATATCAATAACAATTCCTGCTTTTTTTGCCATTTGTTGAAATGCTGTGGCTGATTCAACTAAACCGGCTCTACCGGCACTAGTATAGAGTAGAAAATGAGTTCCAGGTTTTACACCAGCTTCAGCTAATAATTTTTTTGCCAACTTAATATTTTGTTTTTTAGGCTTGATATTTTTATTTGCATAAGGATGAAAAGGTGGTATTGGTTGGTCATTTGCTATGATACCATACCCGGATAAGGCAATTTGAAGCAAAGCTTTTCTATTCATGATATAAGCAAAAGCTTCACGAATTTTAGGATTACGAAAAATTTGTGCTTTTGCTACATCTTCTCCCTTTTTTATCACTGGTTCAAGGTTTAAAACAAATGGTTGATACCCAGGAGTAGTGCCGCCTACTAAAACCAAATTTTTATCTTTTTTAACAGTTGAAATAAGGTCATAATTGATTCTATATATCATATCAATAGAACCGCCTTTTATAGCAGCTAACTGTGAACTATTTTCCTTTATAGGTATCAATTTTACAGTATCTAAATACGGTAACGCTTTTCCATCTTTCCCCATTAAGAAATAATGTGGATTTCTGACAAGTATCGTAACACCGCCTGGTGTCCACTTTTTAAGCATAAAAGGTCCTGAACCTATGGGCTTAGTGTTTATATCTTTTAAATTTTCTTTTGCGATGATTCTTGGATACACGCTACCTAAATCTACAGGCAAATCCAAATATGGTTTTTTTAAGATGATGATAACAGTATGCTTGTCTTTTGCAATCACTTCTTTGATAGGTCCAATTTTTGAAAATCCTCTAGGGCATTGATTTTTATCTAAAACTCTATCCAATGAAAACTTAACATCTTGGGCAGTCACATCTCTTCCATTTGTAAACTTTGCATTTTTATTAAGATGAAAAGTCCACCTAATTGCCTTGCTATCATGACTCCAAGAAGTAGCTAATTCAGGCTTTGCAGTTAAATCTGGTGCTATTCTAGTTAATGTATTAAAAATACTAAAAGTAGCAAAATAGGACGCTCCACCTACAACTTTTTGAGGGTCAAGAATCTTAACAGGTGCGTTAGTAGCCAAAGAAAGAACTCCTCCTCTTTCTATTGCCATCAATGACCCGCTATACAATATAGCAGAAACACAAACTATCTTCAAAAACTTACGAAAGTAATATTTATTCATCAAATTCTCCTTTTAGTGAATATGGTATTAATGTATCTAAAA
>CAZYTB010000068.1:0-13485 GCA_964650375.1 uncultured Campylobacterales bacterium
AACTCGCGACCCCGACCTTGGCAAGGTCGTGCTCTACCACTGAGCTATTCCCGCATCTAAAAATGAGACGAAATTATACCAAGTATTGGGGGAAATGTAAAGGGTTTAAGAGAAATTCCAGCAATATATTATATAATAGTGTACTTTTTGGTATAATTATAAAAAAAATAAAGGAAATTTATGCGTAGTGATCAAGTTAAAAAAGGTTATGACAGAGCCCCGCACAGAAGTTTATTTCGAGCAACTGGTGTTAAAGAAGAAGATTTTGATAAACCATTTATTGGTGTTGCTAACTCTTTTATAGAGATTATCCCTGGACATTTCTTTCTAAATAAATATGGCGAAATTATAAAAGATGAAATAAGAAAAAATGGCTGTATTTCTTTTGAATTTAATACAATTGGCGTTGATGATGGTATTGCTATGGGTCATGATGGTATGCTCTATTCACTTCCGAGCCGAGAGTTGATAGCAAATTCAATTGAAACAGTGATGAATGCACATAAACTTGATGCGATGATTTGCATGCCAAATTGTGACAAGATAGTTCCCGGTATGATTATGGGAGCTCTCAGAGTCAATGTGCCTACTGTTTTTGTAAGTGGCGGTCCTATGAAAAAAGGATATGTAAAAGATGGCAAACCGATAGATTTGGCAACTGCTTTTGAGGCTGTGGGTAAGTTTGAAAAAGGTGATATTACTGAAGATGAATTAACTGAGATAGAGTGCAATGCTTGCCCTAGCGGGGGAAGTTGCTCAGGTATGTTTACGGCAAACAGCATGAACACTCTTATGGAAGCTATGGGTATAGCACTTTCAGGCAATGGAACTATTCCTGCACTTACGCCTGAACGAGAAGTGCTGATAAGAAAAGCTGCAAAAAGGATTTGCGAAATTGCCCTTGATGAAAAATATAACTTCAGAAATATTTTAAATGAAAATGCAGTTAGAAATGCTTTTGCCATAGATATGGCGATGGGTGGAAGCACAAATACAGTCCTTCACATGTTGGCTATCGCAAGGGAAGCCGGTGTTGATTTTAATATAGCTGATATAAATAAAATAAGTAAAAAAGTATCTCATATAGCCAAGATTTCTCCATCATTGCCAAATGTGCATATGGAAGATGTCGATAAAGCCGGTGGAGTAAATGCTGTTATGAGTGAAATCAGCAAGATGAATACTGGTGCTCTTTATACAGATAATTTAACAGTAACAGGTGAAACTATTGGTGAACGAATATCAAGTTCTTTTATAAAAGATGAAGCTGTGATACATCCTCTTGAAAATTCATACTCAAAAGTTGGCGGACTTGCTATATTATTTGGTAATTTAGCAACTGAGGGTTGTGTTATCAAGACTGCTGGTATTATTGGAGAGAGAAGTTATAGGGGAAAAGCAGTTTGTTTTGATTCACAACAGGAATCAATAGCCGGTATAGTTGGAGGAAAAGTCAAAAAAGGTGATGTTGCAGTTATCCGTTATGAAGGACCAAGAGGAGGTCCTGGCATGCAAGAGATGCTAAGTCCGACAAGTTTGGTTATGGGTATGGGCTTGGGAGCCGATGTTGCGCTTATCACTGATGGAAGATTTAGCGGGGCTACGAGAGGTCTAAGTATCGGTCATGTTAGCCCGGAAGCTGCAGAGGGTGGAATGATAGGTCTATTAAAAGATGGTGATATTATACATATAGATGTTGATAAATATATTATAGAGGTAGAATTGAGTGAAGAAGAAATAGCAAAAAGAAGAGCAGAATTTATTCCAAAAGAAAAAGAGATACAAGGAAGTTGGCTCAAGCAATATAGAATACTTGTAACAAATGCCAGTAATGGAGCGATCTTAAAGACAGAACTTTAATGAATAATTTTTTTGATTTATTGCTACAAGATACAATAACTATGATGGCGATAATTGATCCTTTAGGGGTTAGCGCCATCATGCTTTCATTTTTAGCAGAGGGAGCTACGAAAGCAGATGTATCTAAAATTGCACTAAAAACTACTTTTACGATAGTTATAGCATTTTTTATAGTGTTGATTGCTGGAAATTTTTTACTTAAATTATTTAGCATAGAAATTGACTCTATAAAAGTTATGGGTGGAATTGTGCTGCTTCTTATGGCTATAAAGATGGTAAATGGTTCAGGCGAGTCTAAAAATCAAACTGCTGAAGAAAGAGCTGAAGTACACAAACATGAAGAATTCTCTATCATCCCTTTGGCCATCCCTATAATTTTTGGTCCAGGAATTTTTGCTACTATTGTAATTTTAAGAAACCAAAGTGAAGGAATTTTTGCTTTGCTAGCTTTTATTATCTCTTATTTGATAGTTGCTTTTAGTGTATATTTGGCTCTTAGAAACAGTATATACATCAGAAAATATTTAGGGTTAACAGGCTCAAAAATCATAAGTAGATTGATGGGCTTGATAGTAGGGGCGATTGCTGTGCAATTTATAGTTTCAGGGTTAAGTATTCTGGTTAAAGAGTATTTTTAGTTTTTAGAGATGTTTTTAAAATTTCTTCAAACCCAACTAAAGATCCATAATATAGCTCTTTAGTTGGGTTTGATTACTTATTAAGCAATTAGTTGATAAGCAAATGCAGCTAAAGCGATAACTGCTACGAAATCAATTAAACCTAGAATCTGCATAGGGTTAAGTCTTGTGAACATTTTAACTCCTTTAAATATTTGTGGAATTATACATAATTAAAGCTTAATAATATATAAAAATTAATGAATTATTCTTCAATATTTCCAATAAGTTACAAATTTACACCTTTATTTTACTTAAAAAGCATTTCTAAGAGAGGTTTTTCTTTTTTTCCATGATGCTTAAGATAATGTTGTCTGTTTCTTTCATTCCTGATTTAGCTAAAATTCCGATATTGTTTATGGTGTCTTCAATATCTTCTCCGATGATTCCATCTCCTGTGTGCAGTGCTCTTTTTGAAAGAGCTAGCATTGATGAATCAAATGCAGTGTAAACACCAGTTGCTATTTTCATAGCACACGATGCCTTTGCTCCATCGCAAATAACTCCAGAGATATTTCCTAATGAATTTGTTATTGCCATCGATACGCTCTCGTAATCACCGTCTTCTAAAAACACTAAAGCACCACTTACAGCGCTTGTAGCACAGATAACTCCGCAAAAAGCAGATAGTCTGCCGATGCTTGACTTGAGATGTATCGTTGCAAGATGTGAAAAGAAAAGAGTTCTTATGAGCGTTTCATAAGGTAAATTTTGGTCTTTACAATATTTGATGATAGGCAAGGAAGCTGCCATACCTTGATTTCCGCTTCCACTTGTGGTCATGACAGGTAAAGAGCAGCCACTCATCCTCGCATCTCCTCCGGCTGATGCAAAACTAGCGCACCTGTTTCTTTGGTCGTCGCCATATAAGCCTTTTTGGATATTTTTGTTTATCATACATCCTATATTTACTCCATATTCACCATCTAGTCCAGCTTGAGCGATTGCACTATTTCGCTCAACCACTAAATCAAATAAATCTTTTATTAAGCCTATATCAATTTCTTTTGCAAGCTCATATACTCCTTTGACGCTAAGTTTTTCTCTATCCTCATAAGGCGTGCTAAACACTGCGTCATTGCAAGCTCTATTTATAATATTTTCACCATTTTTTTCTATTTTGGTTATATTTGTGTGCAAATGTTTTATCTCCACAGAGGCAGAATCATTTTTGTAATATACTGTTGCTTTTGCATAAAGAGGTATGTCTGTTTCGTCATGTATTACTTTTATATTGTCTTTTTTCAAAAATTCTTTTACATGCGCAAGATCATTCTCTTCCACTTGGCTTATGACCATTAGCTCTTTTGAAGCGTCTCCCGCGATTGCACCCATAGCACAGGCAGCTTCTATCCCGATTAGTCCGCTAGAATTTGGAATATTTACAGATTTCACATTTTTTATTATATTTCCAGATACTCTTATTTCAATCTTCTCAGGTTTTTTGCCTAAAACCTCTACCGCTTTTGCGCAAACATAAGCCAATGCTATAGGTTCAGTACAGCCTTGAGCTGGTACGATTTCTTCTTTTAATATTCTTAATATATTTTCAGTATTCATATTTTCCTCAACTTTTTGGTTTTATGATTTCATATCCAAATTTTATAATTTTTCTCTCATTTGGCTTTAAGATAAAGCTCCAAACTACTTTACCATTTTTTTGCATTTTTGCATTTTTTGTGTCATATAATGGTTTTATTTTTATATCTTCATTTTGAGAAACAGGAAGTCTCTCGATTAGATTTACCTTTTGTGCAATTTTGCTAATATTTTTGATTTTATACTGCCATATCTGTGTATTTTTTCTATTATTGCTGAAAAATTCGCTCTCATTAAATTTTTTTATAAGCTTTTTTTCAACTTTTATATTTTGGTTTTCTCCAAAAAATAGACTTACTTCACTATCCTTTTGTATATTTGGTATCCATTTTATTCCAATTTGATTATTGTTTAAGTAGATATAAGAGTTGGCGCCTGGATAGAATTTGTCACTTTTAAACTTTGCTTTTAAATATGCCAAAGAGCTGCCATAGCCATCTATGTCGTTTTCGAAAACGACTTTAATATTTTCTTTCTGCAATACTATGATTTTTTCTTTGTTATTATTTATATCAATATGTTTTGCAATAAATGATGAAGTAGTAAAATTTTCTTTGTAGCTTCTGCTTTTATCAACAGAGCCCATTATAGCCGGAGCCTGTTTTAAAAACATTCTTTCTTTTTTGGCGGAATTTAAGTATTTAGGATAAAAAGGAGATGGAGCAACTCGTCGGTTATAACTATTTGAGTGTGCATAAATGTCCAAATTTTGAAAATTTTCTCCAGTTTTTTGTAAAATTTTTATTTTTTTTGTAAATTCTAAGCTTTTTGTACCTGTTTTAGCGTTGAATATATAAAAATGCCTGACTGTAAAGTTATATTCAGGATATGTGATTTGCACTCTACTTTTTTCTTTACATGTGAAGGATGCTTTAAAGACTTTATATTTCTTTGCATTTTGATTTTGCAATTTTTTTAACTCTTGATTTGCAATATCTAATTTATCTTTTAATGAGGATAGTTGTTTTAAATTTCCCATATAATTTTTATCGAAAAGACTCAATAATTCATTTATGTTTTCTATATTTTCTTGTTTTAGAGATATAGTTTTTAAGATAACATTTTCCCCTTCTATATTTTTTATCTTATTCTCCATTTCAGTTATTTTTATTTCTAGTTTTTTAATGTTTTCTGTGTCCATTTTTTTGGGGACACTTAGCTGTAAATTTTGTGTTTTGCATCCTGTTGATTTAAATTTTATATTTTCAAGCTGTGTTTGCAAAGGCATTAAAAAAGATATATTGTCTTGATTGTAGATTTCATAAGTTTTGCTCAAAAAAGATATGTTTTGATATATATCAACTCTTACATGTAGAGGAATACTTGCTGCAAAAAGAGATATTGCAGATAAAAGAAGAATACTTATATATTTTTTCATAATCAAACCCTTATTGTTTTTAATATTTTATCATAATTAGATTATTATATTCATTCAGATATAATTGTACTTAACTATAAAAGACAAGGCAGGGAAGAAAATGACCAAAAAAGAGACAAAGTATATTTTTGTAACAGGGGGAGTTTTAAGTTCCTTGGGCAAAGGAATTGCGGCTGCTAGTATTGCAACACTTTTGAAAAATTCCGGACTTAAAGTTAGTATTTTAAAGGCAGACCCCTATATAAATGTAGATCCAGGAACCATGAGCCCATTAGAGCATGGAGAAGTGTTCGTCACAGATGATGGTGCTGAGACTGATTTGGATTTGGGACATTATGAGAGATTTTTAGATGAAAATCTTCATCAAAATAATAATTTTACAACAGGAAAAGTATATTCCTCAGTTATAGAGCGAGAAAGAAGGGGAGATTATCTTGGTAAAACAATTCAAGTAATTCCTCATATAGTAGATGAGATAATCCGTAGAATTAAAAAAGCAGCAGAGGGACAAGATATATTATTGGTTGAGATTGGTGGAACCGTAGGAGATATAGAGGGATTGCCATTTTTAGAAGCTATAAGAGCCCTAAGAAGTGAAGTTGGTAAAAAAAGAGCTATGAATATTCATCTGACTCTTATACCATATATAAAAGCTGCAGGAGAACTGAAAACAAAACCAACACAACATTCTGTGCAAGAACTCAGAAGAATCGGGATTACTCCTGATATGTTGATATGCAGAAGTGAAATGCCGCTCCCTAAAGAGTTAAAAAATAAACTAGCTTTTTCTTGTGGAGTAGAGAAAAACTCAGTGATAGAAGCTTTGGATGCATCAACTATATATAAGGTGCCTTTAAATTTTTTAAAAGAAAATATACTAGTTCCGATTTCTGAAACACTCGAATTAGGTAATCTAGAACCAGATATGGAAAATTGGGATACTTTAGTAAAAAGAGTAGTTGATCCAAGCAGCGAAGTGACCATAGCTTTTGTTGGAAAATATTTAGATTTAAAAGAATCTTATAAGTCATTAACGGAATCATTAATCCACGCAGGAGTAAATTTAAATACAAAGATAAATCTAAAGTGGGTAGATTCAGAAAAATTAGAAGAAGAAAGAAGTGCAAACCTGCTCAATGATGTAGATGGTGTTTTAGTTGCAGGAGGGTTTGGAGAGAGAGGAATTCATGGCAAAATGGCAGCCATTAAGTATGCAAGAGAAAATAAAATCCCATTTTTAGGAATTTGCCTTGGAATGCAGTTAGCACTCATAGAATTTGCCAAAAATGTACTTAAAATTGAAGATGCGAATTCTATAGAATTTGATAAAAATTGTAAAAATCCAGTGGTTTATCTAATAGATTCTTTTATAGACGCTAGTGGCAAAAAACAACTTCGCACATTTACAAGCCCACTAGGCGGAACTATGAGACTTGGTGGATATGATTGCAATACAAAAGAAGGCTCTTTGCTGCGAAAGATATATGAGGGCAAAAAAGTTATAAGAGAAAGACACAGACATAGATATGAGGCAAACCCGGCATATAGGGAGGCGTTTGAAAAAGCAGGTCTTATTGTAGGTGGTGAATCTGATGGGCTTATTGAAACAGTCGAGTTAAAAAATCATCCATTTTTCTTGGGTGTTCAGTTTCATCCAGAGTTTACATCAAGGCTCACAAACCCAAGTAAAGTTTTAATTGCATTTGCAAAAGCTTCTGAAGAAAAAAGAAAAAATGACCAATAGACTGACAAAAGAGGATATCCGAAATATTTTAGCCAAGAGGTTTGAGGAAGATGAATGCACAAAGCTGGAAGATCTTCCAAAACCTCATGGTTTTAAAGATATAGACAAGGCATCGCTAAGAATTGTGGATGCAATAAAAAATGGAGAAATGATTGCAATAGTTGGTGATTACGATGTTGACGGTGTGGTTTCTTCTGTCATTTTAAGCACTTTTTTTGATGATATTGGAGTTAAGTATGATTTGGTAATTCCAAATAGATTTAGTGACGGATATGGATTAAGCTTAAATATTATAAAAAAACTAGATGCAAAAGTGATTATTACTGTTGACAATGGTATCTCTGCGGTTGATTCTGCACTCTATTGCAAAGAAAATGGCATTGATTTGATAATCACAGATCATCATAATATTCCTGAGATTGTGCCTGATGCTTATGCCATTGTAAACCCAAAACAGAAAGATTGTTGTTTTCCAAATTGTGAGATTTGTGGTTCGCAAGTTGCTTGGTATCTAGTTGCTACTATAAAAGAAAAACTTAAAATAAAATATGATTTATCATCTTTTTTAGACATTTTATGTATAGCCATAATGGCCGATATGATGGAATTAAAAGATATGAATAGGGTGCTGGTAAAAAAAGGAATTTTAGCATTAAATAAATCTAAAAGACCGGCTTTTCAGGCTATTAAAAAATATTTTTGTAAAAAAACTTTAGAGAGTGATGAAATATCTTTTTTAATCTCACCTCTTATAAATAGCTCAGGACGCATGGAAGATGCAAAATTTTCCTATAATTTTCTAAAATCAAAAACTCTGCAAGAAGCAATGGAGAGATTAGACTATATAGTCGGTTTAAATAATAGTAGAAAAGATGAAGAGAGATTGCTCTTTGAAGATTCTTTAGAACATGTTAAAGAAGATGAAAATATCATCATAGCTTGGGGCGAAGAGTGGCATGAGGGCATAGTTGGAATTGTTGCTTCAAGATTATCAAAAAGATTTAAAAGACCAGCAATCGTGTTTTCAATAACAGGTGGGCGAGCTAAAGGAAGTGCAAGAAGTGTTGGTGAAGTAGATATCCTCTCGTTAATAGAAAAGCAAAAAGACATACTCTTGGGCTTTGGTGGTCACAAAGGTGCTGCAGGTGTTGCTTTGTTGAGCGAAAAACTAGAAGAGTTTAGAGAGAGAATGTATAAGGCGGCAAAAAACATAGAAGATTCAAAATTAGAGGCAAGTCCTGATATATTGGGTGAAATAGAGCCAAATGCTATAGATTTTGAGCTTTTAGAAATACTTGAAGAATTTGAACCTTATGGGCAGAAAAATCCAAAACCCAGTTTTATTTTAAAAGATATATTTGTAAAAGTAAATAAAAAGATTGGTAAAGATCAAAATCATTTGAAGCTAATATTACAAAATGGTCCAAATACACTAGAGTCTATATTTTTTAATTTTGACAAAGATGCAAAAAGAGGTGAAAAAGTTGATATACTTTTTACACTTTCAAGAAATGACTACAGAGGTCTTGTTACTCCTCAATTGCTAATCAAGGAAATTTTATAAGTTAGCGACTTTTACCATTTTTTACAGGAACAAAAAGACACTCATCAAGCTCTTTTTGTTCTATTTTATCTTCGTTTCTTACAAATTGAGTTATGATTTGTTTTCCATTTTTTTCTATTGGCGCTACTAAAATGCCGCCAATTTTTAATTGATCAAATATATTTTTTGGTATGGTTTCAATAGATGCAGAAAATAGTATCCTCTCATATGGTGCAAACTCTTTCCAGCCGTTTTGCCCATCATCAAATCTTGTATTTATATTATGGATACCCAGCTTTTTAAATTTTTCTTTTGCTTCTTTTGCTAATCTCTCAACTCTCTCAACGCTGAAAACCCTTCTTATTAATTTACTAAGAATCAAAGCTTGATAACCACTACCGCAGCCTATTTCTAAAACACTGTCGGCCCCTCTACATGTAAGGGCTTGAGTCATTTTGGCAACTGTTAAAGGCGAACTTATCCATTGATCTGCTACCAATGGAAGCGCATCTAATTTATATGCATGCATTCCAAAGCCTTTGGGAACAAACAGTTCTCTTTCACTACTTGCTAGAGCGTTAAACACATCATCATCTATATTGCAAACTTTTCTTATGTCCTCGGCCATTTTTCCAGATTTTTGTAGCTTCATTCTTAAGGTAAAGCTCATCTATACTAATCCTATATTTATATATCTTCTTATTTTTTTTATCAAATTTTTATCAAATTTTTTACTTATAATCTCTTTGCTATCATCCTCGTAAACTTCTCCAAAAGGATTAATTATACAACTGCTTGATGCCATATCCTCATCACTGCTATTGGCGACCACTACGAAACATTGGTTTGCAATAGCTAAACCAGTTGATAATGCCATAAGATGAGACTTTCTAGGCTTTCCCCAATATGATGGAATCAAAATTATATCAGCACCTTTCACTTCTCCCCATAACTCTATATATCTAAGCTCAAAGCAAATAAGTAAAGCAATTTTAATTCCTTCTATCTCGATTATCTTTATATCTTCATCATTTCCGCTAGTAAAGTATTTGTCTTCGTCCCCTAAGCTAAATAATCTAGCTTTTGCTCTAGAATATATCTCTTGTTGATTATGATAGATTTTAGCATTATTGAAAAACTTTCCTTCTTTTCCTTCTATTAAAGTTAAAGATAAAATCCTATCTTTTGATAGTTTTTTTATACTAGGAATTATTTTCTTGGAGAAATCTACATTTTTTTGCATGTCGTCATAGTTATAACCACTTAGGCAGAGTTCAGGCGCTAAAACGATAGAATTTTTGGGTGATTTTTGAACTAAAAAATCAAGAGTTCTGAAATTTTCCTCAAAACTCTTTTTTGCATATTTAAATTGAAGTGTTACTAAATCAATATTAGAAATCATCAAAGGATAGACTGCCTTTACTATAATTTGTCACATTTCCTTCAAAAAAGTTTGTTTTTTGATCATTAAATTTTGAAAAATCATCTACCCATTTTATAGGATGACTTGCATTGTATAATTTTTTAAATCCAACGGCATTTAATCTATCGTCTATTAGATAGTGTATATATTCTTCTATTATCTCATCTGTAAAGCCCATTATTTGATTTTGTGTTATATATTTGCCCCATTCAATCTCCAGCTCCCCAGCTTTCTCAAACATATCATATACTTTTTGTTCTAGCTCTTCAGTAAATAAATCAGGCCTCTCCTTTCTGGTTGAATTTATCATGTTTTGAAAAAGTAAAAGATGGGTTATCTCATCTCTTTGGATAAATCTTATCATTTGTGCACTTCCAAGCATCCGTCCAGCACGGGCAAGAGCATAAATTGCAGTAAATCCAGCATAAAAATATAAGCCTTCCAAGATTTGGTTTGCAAACATTGCTAGAAGAATTTTTTCATCTGTTACATCTCCTGCTAATTCTTCATAAACACTAGAAATATAAGCATTTTTTCTTCTTAGCACATCATCATGCTTTTCCATTTCATAGATTAAATCAGTATCATCACAAATTGCTTCAACCATTACAGCATAAGATTTAGAGTGGTTTGCTTCTTCATAAGCTTGTCTTATGAGTATTGCATTTATTTCAGGCGCTGTGATATATGGATTTATATTATCAGCCAAGTTGTTTGTTTGAAAACTATCCATGCTTATTAGCTGTGACCAAACAAGATCATACATTCTTTTTTCTGAGTCAGTTAAATTTCTGTTGTAATCTACTATATCTTTTGTAGTATCTACTTCTTTTGGGAACCATGTGTTTGCTTCCATCATGTCCCATAATTTTAATGCCCATTGATATTTTGCTTGTGTAAAATTTAGAATTCCATGAGGATTTCCACCAAATATTCTTCTCTCGCTCAAAGTTTCATTTGAACCCGGGTTGTATATGTGTTTTCTGTGCATTGATAGTTCCTGATTTTTTATTTTATTTTATCTAAACTATCTTAGAGATGGGCTTAAAATTCACGAAGTTGGATATCTATCTTTTTATTTAGTTTGCTTATGTCTATTGGTCTGTTTTGAGCATTCATTTTGCCGATAGTATCTTCTACATGTAAGTAATTTTGCAGGAAGTAGCTATTGTTGTATCCTTTGTTTTCTAAGTCGTCTATTATTAGATTTATATCCTCAATATTAAGCAAATCGGAATGCACTGTAGTTCTTACTTCAAATGGAAAATTTACACTGATTAAAAATTTTAGCGTTTCCTCAAAACTTTCAAAATTTTTATTTTTTGTAATTTTCTCAAACTTGTAATTAGGTGCTTTATAGTCAAGCGCTATATAATCAATCAGTTTTTTTTCTACAAGTTTTTCTACAAGTGATGGGTTTAACCCATTGGTATCTATTTTTATTTTAAAATTTAATTTTTTTATCTCTTGTATAAACGCTTCTAAATGTGGATAGAGAGTGCATTCTCCACCGCTCAACACAACTCCGGTTAGTCTGTTTTTTCTTGAGTTTAAAAAATCTAATGCATTCTTTATGCTTATGTTTCCCCCTCCAAAAACTACAGCTGAGTTATAACAGTAAGGACAGCGCATGTTGCATTTACTAAACCAAAATATGCACGCTAGATTTTCAGAGAAATCCAGCGTGGTAAATTTAGTAATGTCATATAATGGCTTATCTGTGAGAAAGTCTCTCTTCAAATTGTACCCTCTCCTTGTGTTCGCCAGTTTTTCCGACATTAAAACTTTCTACGGGTCTGTGATAACCCATAACTCTGGTATAAACGATACATTTTGTTCGCTCACTTTCTAGCTTCTTAAGCAATTCTTTGTTGCTCATCTAAATCTCCTTTGTGTTTTTCTATTAATTCTTTATCGCATAATGGACAAAACTGATGTTCCCCGCTTATATATCCGTGTTTCTCACATACAGAAAATACTGGTGTAATTGTGAGATAAGGCATCCTGTAATTTGAGATGACATTTTTTACCATTTGCCTGCATGCTTCAATTGAGCTGATTCGCTCTTTCATATACAAGTGAAGCACGGTTCCTCCGGTATATTCACATTGTAAATCATCTTGCAAATCCAATGCTTCAAAAGGATCATCGGTATAATTTGCAGGAAGTTGAGAAGAATTTGTATAATATATATTCTCATCCATACCTGCTTGGATTATGTCCGCGTATCTTTTTTTATCTTCTTTGGCAAACCTATATGTTGTTCCCTCAGCAGGAGTTGCTTCTAGGTTATATAAATTTCCACTTTCTTCTTGATATTTCACCATTTTATTGCGCATAAACTCTAATAATTCTTTAGCAAATTTCATTCCATATTCATCTGCTATATTGTATTTGTCTTGCGTAAAATTTCTTATCATTTCATTTATGCCATTTACACCTATCGTAGAAAAATGGTTATTAAATCCTGGTAAATATCTAGCCGTATATGGGTAAAGTCCCCGCTCAAACATATCTTGTACAAAAACTCTCTTTTTCTCCAGCGTGGATTTTGCAAGATCCATTAGATAACCTAACTCTTTAAATAATTCGTCTTTATTTCCTTTGTGGAGATAACCAATTCTTGCCATGTTTATGGTTACTACTCCGATACTTCCAGTCATCTCGGCACTTCCAAACAAACCGCCGCCTCTTTTAAGGAGTTCTCTTAAATCTAGCTGCAATCTGCAACACATGCTTCTCACATTGCCAGGTTTGTATGCTTTCGGATTTTCCACTAAATTACCATCTTCATCACGCATATATTGGCTTCCGATAAAATTTTGAAAATATGATGATCCAATTTTTGCTGTGTTTTCAAAGAGTACATCGGTATTTTCACCATACCAGTCAAAGTCTTCTGTTATGTTTACTGTTGGAATTGGAAAAGTAAAAGGCTGTTCTGTTTTATCGCCCGCTGTCATCACTTCATAGTATGCTCTGTTTATAAGATTCATCTCTTTTTGAAAGTTTTTATAAGTTAAATTTTCTAACTTATCAACACCCCTTTTCCGAGCTTCCTTTAAAAGTTCTTCATCCTTAATATCCTTAAAAAGGTGGACATCCTGATATGTAGGAGTTTGACCTGCTAAATCTTCAGGTACCGTCCAATCAATAGTTATATTTGTAAATGGACTTTGCCCCCAACGCGCGGGAACATTTAGATTGTATACAAAACTAAGTATCGCTTTTTTAATCTCTTTATATGGAAGTTTATCTTTA
>CAZYTB010000069.1:0-13133 GCA_964650375.1 uncultured Campylobacterales bacterium
CTTTTGGCACTTGCTACATGTGCGGCCGCTCCAACGCTTACTGCACCTTCCAACATACAACCTATCATACATTTTACACCATATAGTTTACAAATATCTGCTATTTGTAAAGCTTTTGAAATTCCACCGCATTTATCTAGTTTTATATTTACAAAGTCAACCGCCCCTTCTTCCAAAACTTTTATAGCGTCAACCGATGAAAAAATACTCTCATCTGCAAGTATGGGGATAGAGGTTCTCTCTTTTATATATTTTAATCCGGCTATATCATCTTTTTTTACTGGCTGTTCGATTAACTCGATTGGTATATTTTCTATTTCCATACTATTTAAAAACTCTACACACTCTTTTGGACTCCAGCCTTGATTCGCATCTAATTTTAAAGTTGTGGCTGAAGATAAAGCATTGTGAATTTCAATAATTTTAAATATGTCTTCTCTATAATCATTTCCTAATTTAATCTTTAAAGAACTGAAGCCTTTGTCTTGGGCTTCTATCGAGTCTTTTACCATTGTATTGACATCATTTAGACTGATAGTTATGCCTGTTTTAAGTTCTGTTTTATTTCCACCAAGATATCTATAAAGAGGCAACTTTAGATTTTTTGAATAAATATCGTATAACGCAATCTCTATGGCTGATTTTGCACTGAAGTTTCGCTCCAACGAATTATGCACGGCATCGATTATTTCATTAAAGTCTTCGATATTTTTTCCAATTATGTTTTTCTTTATGATATGTATTGCTTGGATTATCGACTCCTTGGAATCTCCAGTGACTGCAAATGTTGGTGCGGTCTCCCCAAAACCTATGATTCCTGAATCTGTAGTTATTTTTATGATAATTGCCTCTAAGTTATATACAGACCTAAGAGAAGTGATAAATGGCTTATTGAGTGGTATATTTAATATTTCTAAAGATATTTCTTTTATATTCATAGAATTTTACTCCATTGTGTAATAATTACTCAAATTGTATCTAATTTTATATTAGTATCATCCTTTTAAGTGTATTATCACTAAACTTAGATACAATTATTTTGAAAAAAAAATTATTTGGAGGCAAAATACATGAGAAAATTACTCATTACAGCTTTGTTGTTTATAACAACAATAGTTTATGCGGCACCAAGATATGGCGGCACGCTAGTGTTCGGAAGAAGTGGAGATTCTGTTTCTATGGATCCAGCCCATGTAACTGATGGTGAAAGTTTTTATGCTACCACGCAAGTATATAATACATTAGTACAATTTAAAAATGGGACAACTATACTGGAACCGGGACTTGCGACTTCTTGGGATGTTTCAAAAGACGGTTTGACTTACACATTTCACTTGAGACATGGTGTTTATTTTCATCCTACAAAGTACTTCAAGAAAAGAGTACCATTCACAGCAGATGATGTTGTATTTTCTCTAAAAAGACAATTCGATAAAAATAATCCTTATTATAAAATAGGTGGCTCTTATAAATACTGGGGTGCTATGGATATGGACAAAATTGTTAAAGATGTTGTAAAAGTGGATAAATATACTGTTAAAATCACTCTAAAAAAACCAGAAGCTCCTTTTCTTTCAAATATGGCTATGGATTTTGCATCAATCTTATGCAATGATTATGCACAAGAATTACTAAAAGAGGGAAAAGCTGATAGATTAGCCAGATACCCTGTAGGAACTGGTCCATTTGTATTTCAAAAATGGATAAAAGATGATAGGATAATTTTTACTGCCAATGAAAACTACTGGGGTGGAAAACCTTACATCAAAAAGCTTATCCTAAAAGTTATAACAAATAGTTCTGTAAGAGCGGCTGAACTCAAAGTTGGTTCCATTCAAGTTATGGATTTTCCAAATCCTGCAGAAATAGCACAAATTGCAGCAGATCCAAATGTAAAACTTGTTAAACAAGCAGGTTTAAATGTTGGCTATTTAGCTCTAAATGAAGCAAAAGTTCCTGCTTTTAGAGATGTAAGAGTAAGGAGAGCTATAAACTATGCTATCAATAAAAAAGCTATAGTAAAAGCCATATATGCTGGTTTTGGTAAAGTAGCAGATTCTCCAATCCCTCCTACAATGTGGAGTTATAATAAAAATATAAAACATTATGCATATAATCCTAAAAAAGCAAGAAAATTGCTAAAAGAAGCTGGTTATGACAATAACCTATCATTTTCTCTATGGGCTATGCCTGTAGCTCGTCCATATATGCCAAATGCAAGAAAAGTTGCAGAAGCGATGCAAGCTGATCTTGCTAAAGTTGGTATCAAAACAAATATAGTTTCTTATGATTGGGGAACATATCTAAGCAAAGGTAGAAACCTCGAAGCTGATGCTTATCTATTAGGTTGGACAGGAGACAATGGTGATCCTGATAACTTTTTAGATATTCTCTTAACTATACATTCTGCAACTATACCCGCACAAAATAGAGCTGCTTGGAAAAATAAAGAGTTTTCTGATTTAGTAGCAAAAGCGAAAATCACTACCAATATAGCGGAACGAACAAAACTTTATAAAAAAGCTCAAGTAATTTTTGCAGATCAAGCTCCTTGGGTAACAATAGCTAACTCACTAGTTGTTGAAGCTGTAAGAAAAAATGTTATGAACTTCAAACTTGACCCTATGGGTAAAAGAAGATTTAACAAAGTTTGGTTTGCAAAATAGTAAACCTCTACATGTAAAGGAAAGGCAAAAACCTTTCCTTTGTAACTTTTTGTTTAATCTCTAGGGCTTCGCACGATGGGTATCCCAAAATCAAAGATTTCTATCCATTAATTGCAAAGTTGATCATATAGAAATCAAACAAAAAGTTATAAAATTTAGGAGTATTTTTGTTTTCTTACATTTTAAAACGACTACTTTGGACAATTCCCTCTCTCTTTGGTGTTACTTTACTTGTTTTTGCTATGGTACATCTCGCACCTGGTGATCCTGCTGTTGCACTTCTTGGAGATCATGCAAATAAGCAATCTATCGCTGATTTGAGAGCAAAACTAGGGTTGGATAAGCCATTGTATGACCAATACTACATATACATGAAAAATATCGCGCATGGAGATTTTGGAAGATCAGCAAATAGTAACGAAGAAGTTATGACTGAGTTTAATGATCGTTTTCCTGCGACAGCTGAACTTGCTCTTGTTGCTATGATTTTTGCGATAATTATAGGTATGGGAGCTGGAATACTTTCAGCAATCAAGAGGTATTCGATATTTGATTATGCTGGCATGGTGACGGCGCTAGCAGGGGTATCTATGCCTGTATTTTGGTTAGGACTCGTGCTTATTTACTTTTTCTCAGTGAAGCTTGGCTGGCTTCCAGTGGCGGGTCGGCTTGGTTACGAGTTTGATATAGATCATATCACTGGTTTTTATCTCATAGATTCACTTTTAACTCATAATATACCAGCTTTTTGGGATGCTCTTAGACATTTAATACTTCCAGCTATCGCACTGGGTACAATTCCTATGGCAATTATAGCTAGGATGACAAGAAGCAGTATGATAGAAGTCATGAAAGAAGAGTACATTAAAACTGCTCGCGCCAAAGGCTGTAGTAGATTTCAGGTTATCTTTATTCATGGTCTTAGAAATGCCTTGATGCCAATTGTTACCATCATAGGCTTGATGCTTGGCAGTCTTTTTGCAGGTGCAGTCTTGACAGAAACTACATTTTCATGGCCTGGTATAGGAAAATGGTTAGTGCATGCTGTTTATCAAAGAGATTTTCCAGTCATACAATCAACCACACTTATAATCGCTGTTATTTTCATAATCGTTAATTTTGTAGTTGATTTATTGTACGCATTTATAAATCCCAAAATTAGGTTAAGCTGATGATTGAACAAATACTTGAATTTGCAAAACAATATAAAAAAAATAAATCGGCCCTAGTTGGATTTATAATTGTAGTAATGCTTTTATTGACAGCACTATTTGCCCCATACATTGCACCTTATTTGCCAAACAACCAAGATTTAGCAAAAAGACTTATCCCTCCTATATGGGATGCAAAAGGGGTTAGCGGGCATATTTTGGGTACAGATGATTTCGGAAGAGATTTATTTTCCAGAGTAATATTTGGCTCCAGAATATCACTTATGGTAGGTACAATTTCTGTTAGCGTGTCACTTTCTTTTGGTTTGTTGATGGGAATATTTGCAGCCTATTTTGGCGGAAAAACAGATTTAGTCATCATGCGGGTTGTGGATATTATGCTTTCAATTCCTGCGATACTACTAGCCATTGTTATAGTTTCCATCTTAGGACCAAGCCTTTTTAGTGCGATGACTGCCATTGGAATTGTAGGAATCCCTGTTTATGCTAGGATTGTAAGAGCTTCAGTTATGAGTGAAAGAGAGAAAGAGTATGTGGTAGCTAGTCGGATAAACGGTTCCTCAAATCTAAGACTTATGTTTAAAGTCATACTTCCAAACTGCGCATCTCCTATAATCGTGCAATCTACAATGGGATTTGCCTCAGCAGTCCTTGAAGCTGCCGGACTTAGCTTTTTAGGTCTTGGTGCTCAACCACCTACACCAGAATGGGGTTCGATGTTGAGTAATTCTTTGGAATTTATAACAACTGCACCTTGGATGATATTTTACCCGGGTCTTGCCATATTTTTAACTGTTCTTAGTTTTAATCTTATGGGTGATGGACTGATGGATGTATTAGATCCAAAGTTAAAGGATAAATGATGCTATTATCTGTAAGAAATCTTAAAACATATTTTTACTCAGATGAGGGGGTTAATAAAGCAGTTAATGATGTGAGTTTTGATATCCCTGAGGGAAAAACCGTTTGTATCGTTGGAGAGAGCGGAAGTGGAAAAAGCATAACTTCTTTGTCAATTATCAGATTAATTGACCTGCCTGGGAAAATAGAGGGTGGAGAAATTATATTTAAAGGCACAGATTTATTAAAATTGAGTGATAAAGAGATGAGAAAAGTTAGAGGAAGAGATATATCTATGATTTTTCAAGAACCTATGACATCTCTAAATCCATCATATACAGTTGGTTACCAAATAGATGAGGCGCTTAGACTTCATCAAAAACAATTAAATAAAAAACAGAGATTTGAAAAAGTAGTAGAATCTTTAGAGCTAGTCGGCATTAGAAATCCAAGAGAGAAATATGGCGAGTATCCATTTAAACTCAGTGGTGGACAAAGGCAAAGAGTGATGATTGCGATTGCCATGGCATGTGAGCCTAAAATGCTTATAGCAGATGAACCAACAACCGCTCTTGATGTAACTATACAAGCTCAAGTACTAGAACTTATGAATAAACTTCAAAAAGAAAAAGGCACTTCTATACTTTTTATCACTCATGATCTTGGTGTTGTTTATCAGATAGCTGATGAAGTGGTGGTTATGTATAAAGGACAAATCGTTGAAAAAGCAAGCGCAAAAGAACTTTTTGCAGATCCTAAACACCCATACACTAGAGCACTTTTACACTCCATACCAATTCCTGGAGTGACGAAAAGAAAATCTAAACTAGACACCGTAGATGAAAGTGTGGATTATCTATCATTTCCAAAGGAAATCAGATGAGCGATATTGTATATGAAATAAAAGATTTAAAAAAATATTATGAAATTAATATGGGGTTATTTAGAAAACCTAAAATTATAAAAGCGGTCAATGGTATCTCGTTTGATGTAAAAAAAGGTGAAGTTTTAAGCATAGTTGGAGAAAGCGGATGTGGAAAATCTACTACTGCTAAACTTTTACTCAAAATAGAAGAGCCAACTAGTGGCACTATTTTGTTTAATGGAAAAGATATAACAAAATTTGAAGGTAATGAGCTCAGAGAATATAGAAAAAAAGTACAAATAATCTTTCAAGATCCTTACTCTTCGTTAAATCCAAGATGGAAAGTTGGAGCAATTATAGGTGAACCTTTAAAGCTTAATACTGACATGAGCGACAAAGAGATAAAAGAGAGAGTTTTATACCTGATGGATAAAGTTGGAATGCATCCTGATTGGTACAAGAGATATCCTCACCAATTTTCAGGCGGACAGAGACAAAGGATAGGAATAGCAAGGGCGCTTTCACTAAATCCTGAGATTATTGTCTGTGATGAGCCTGTGAGTGCATTAGATGTTTCTATACAAGCTCAGGTTTTAAATCTTTTGCTGGATTTGCAAAAAGAATTTAATTTAACTTATGTATTTATATCGCATGATTTAAGCGTTGTTGAGCATATTTCTGATAGAATTGTAGTTATGTATTTTGGAGATATAGTTGAGTTAAAAAGTGTGGAAGATTTATTTGAAAATCCAGAAGCTGCTTATACGCAAAAACTTTTAAGTGCAATTCCCACGATAAAAAGGTAAGAAAAAATGGAAAAAACAAAATCTGAAAAAAAGCTACTTTTATATATATTTAATATTAGAGAATGGGCAATCTTCTTAAAAAGATTTATTTTACTTATAGTCGCTGCATTAATTGCTTTACTACTCTGGTTTTTTCCTATCAGCCTTTTTGTAGCGCCATTTTATAGTGTGACAGATGACGCTGTTCCAATTGTAAAAGATTATAACCTCACAGGTGAGACAACAACAATAGCCTTAAGAAGCGGCTTGCAAAATTTGTTGAACGAAGGGTTGGTTACAAATTTTATCGGTGTTCGCACTTGGATAGACAATAAATATTTTCAACAAGTCGGTGAGATTGAGATGTTTAGAATTGGTATCAATATCTTGGAAAATAATCTAGCAAGAAATAGAGGAACAGGTGGGGCGAATCACTATATAGTGCAGGCTAGATCAGACATATATGCCGACTTCAGAATTCCTATATTTACAAGTTATAGCACAAGGGTTAAAGAAGCAATATCAAATCTAAATATATACTTAAGACAATTAAAAGAAGATGATAAAAAAGAGATGAGCCAAAAAAGAGCTGTTTTTATCGTAAATTCTGATAATCTTGCGACTGCTCTTGATAAGCTAAAACAACAACTACAAACAAATTTGATGATTAAAACAACTTTTACAACCCAAGATGATAAGTTTTACAGGATAAAAGGTAATCTAATCGCGATGTATTATATATTAAAAGGCATTGATTATGATTTTAAAAACAAGATGGTTGATAAAACCTCTTATGAAGAAAACTTTGTGCCTATCATGGAACTTTTGAAAAAAGCAATTGCCCAAAATCATTTTATCATCTTAGAATCTATGGGTGATGTTTCAAAACTTGAAAAAGATGCAAGTTTGATAGCACAAAAATTAGCAGAATTAAGAGATAAAATGAGAAATGGATAAAGGAAAATTTATGGATATAATAATCGCATATTGTGTAATTTGAAACTATTTGCCAAAAGCTTCCCGTGTGGAAGAAGAGATAAAAAATGTATATAGTGATGCAAATGTAACAATCGTAAAAGGCGGTCGTGGAGTATTTGATATAAGTTTAAACGGAAAACTTATATTTTCAAAACTCCTAAAAGTAGGAACTTATATAGAAAGATTTCCAAATCCTGGTGAAATAGTAAAGTTGATAAAAAAAGAATTAAACTAATATATCTTACTCTTTAGCTCCTATCATATCCTCAGGTCTTACAAATTTGTCAAATTCCTCTTCACTCAGCAGTCCTGATTCCATAGCTGATTCTTTTAGGCTTATTCCTTTTTCGTGGGCATTTTTTGCTATTTTTGCTGCATTTTCATACCCGATATGTGGATTTAAGGCAGTTACTAACATTAGGGAATTATGAAGATTATAATCTATCTTTTCTTTTATTGGTTCAAGTCCAACTATGCAATTATCATTAAATGATTTCATCACATCACCTAAAAGTCTGACTGATTGTAAATATGCATTTATGAGAACTGGTTTAAAAACATTTAATTGAAAATTTCCTTGACTCGCAGCTATTGCTATAGTCGTATCATTCCCAAAAACTTGGCATGTTACCATAGTCACTGCTTCTGCTTGAGTTGGATTTACTTTTCCTGGCATGATTGAGCTTCCAGGTTCGTTTTCTGGGATTTTATACTCTCCAATTCCACACCTAGGGCCAGAACTGAGCCATCTTACATCATTTGCTATTTTCATCAAATCAGCAGCTAATGCTTTTAGCGCTCCATGAGAAAAGACTAATGCATCATGGCTTGTTAGCGCGTGAAATTTATTTGGAGCAGTGATAAATTCTTTACATGTAAAGCTACTTATCTCAAGAGCCGCCATAGCTCCGAGGGCTGGGTGAGCATTTAAACCTGTTCCTACTGCTGTTCCACCGAGGGCTAATTCTCTTACATGCAACAAGGAGGTTTTTATCATTTCTTCACATTTTTTCAACATTTCAAACCAAGCGCTTATCTCTTGTCCTACGCTTAATGGGGTTGCATCTTGAAGGTGAGTACGACCAATTTTGACTATATCTAAATATTGCGCTGATTTAATTTCTAATGTTGATTTCAGAATTTGAAGTTTTGGAAGAAGCTCATCTTCAATGCTCAAGATAGCGGCTATATGCATCGCCGTTGGGAATGTGTCGTTTGAGCTTTGAGATTTATTTACATCATCATTTGGATGAACTAGTTTTTTTGCCTTAAAATCTCCTCCTAGTATATTTGTAGCGATATTCGCCACAACTTCGTTTACATTCATATTTGTTTGAGTGCCGCTTCCTGTTTGCCAAACACTAAGTGGAAATTCATCCTCATGTCTGCCTTCTAGTATCTCATCGCAAGCTAGAACTATCGCCCTTGTTTTTTCGTTATCAAGTTTATCTAATTTATTATTCACAATAGCAACTGAGCGTTTTAGTATTGCAAATGCCTCTATAACACTTTTTGGTATTTTTTCATCACCAATTTTAAAATTCATCAAGCTTCTCTGTGTTTGTGCTCCCCATAAAGCATTTTTTGGAACTTCTACTTCTCCCATTGTATCTTTTTCTATTCTCATAATATCCTCCTCTTAAATATCTCATTTAATTATAGTCTTATAAAATTAATAATTAGTTTATTTTTAAAATATGAAGTTTTGGAAAGTTTTTTTAAAGAGTAGAATAATATATATAAAGTATAGTGATTGACTCACCATACTTTATAATTGCAACAAACTATTTGCCCATTACAAGAGGTCTGTTTGGCATTGCTGTATAATCAACCATAGAGCCGTTATAAAGTCTATTATGCTTCATACCGATAACATATTGTTGAGCAAACCAATTACCAGATGCCAAATGTCCTGTATTACAGTATGTAATTAGAGGCTTATTAACATTTATACCAGCTTTTTTTAGTTTTGCTATTAAATTTGCTTTTGTATCAAGATAATAAACACCATCTTTTTTCACACTATATGCTGCAGGTGAAAGTGCTTTGGCTCCTGGAACATGTCCTTCTGCCATTCTTCTTGGATCTTTTATTTTTATGTTGCCAGTGTATTGGGAATGACCTGGTTTTCCTAGTCCATTTGCATCTAAAAGTTGTATTTTTCCAAGAGTAACTGCTTCATCAACATCCTCTGCAAATGCTAAAATTTTCATATCAAATTTTTTGATTTTAAAGTTACCTTTATTAGGTGTTGGTACTGCTGTTGAAGTTTTACCACCAGCTTGTACCCATCCTGCAAATCCGCCATTTAAAATAGCAACATTGTTATCACCGTAATATTGTGATGTAAATACAGCTATAGCTCCATCTCTAAAATCTTTTGCAGCAATGCCACCTGAGTAAAATACAACTGCAGTTTTATTGTTTATGCCAGATCTTCTCATGGTTGCCTCAAACTTTGTAGGAGCTGCTATGTAACCTGGAATTGGTCTTTTTAAAGTAGGACTATAATATCTGCCTTCTTTAATATCTTTTCCTAAATTCCAATAAATTGCACCTTTTATATGATTGACGGAATAAGTTGGATGTTTTTTTGTATTTTTTCTTACATCTACAACTACAAGATTTTTATTACCTAAATTTGCTTTTAGCCAAGCTGCATCAACGATGTGATTTGCTGGAACTTTTAATGCAAACAAACTGCTTGCCATTGCTACTGAGAGCACTAGAGTTAAAACTGTCTTTTTCATCTTTATCCTTTATGTTGTTTTTGAAGTTCACCCCTGAAAATCATAAAGTATCTTGATTTTCAGGGGTGAACTGAGATTTGGGCTTAACAGCCAAAAGAGCCTTCATCACTAGCAGGTTGTGTAGCTGGCTTCTTCTGCGTTGGAGCCACAGGAGCAGTTGTGCTTTGGGTTTTGGCTGGTTTATATTTTGCTACCATGGCATTAGTGTAGCAAATATATCCTTTTTTGCCTTGTGGATTGGCTTGAATTGCTAATTTAGCATATTTTAAAGCACCATTTATATCACCACTTTTGAGTGACTTGTCTGATTCATTTACATATTTCATAACTACTATATCTTGTTTGACTAATATTTTTGCACCATTATTTGCCGAAACAAATGACAAAACAATAGCCGCAATAAGTAAAACCACACCTACCGCTACTGGAATAATTTTCATATTAATTTTCTCCTCTTTTACTTAAAAGTGATTTCATATAACTCATAAATATCATAAGTCCGATGCCTAAAACAACGGTTACTAGATAAGATGATGTATATAAATTTCCACCAACGAGTTTATCAATAGTATATCTTCCAAGATAACCAGAATTTGCAAAATCTGCAAATTTATCAAAATTGATAAAATAGACATACATACCAGCTAAAGCACCTAATAAAAATACTGTCGCATCTATCTTCCCAGATGCAAATCCAACAACAGCAGTCCCGGGACACCAGCCCGACATAACCATGCCAAGCCCAAATAATGCTCCACCAGCCAAATAAGGCCATACATAAGTTAAAGGTATGAATATTTGGTTATAATCAACCCAACCATTATAAGAAGCTATCACAATCCAAGTGGCACATGTTAAAATAGTTGAAATCATCACTTTAGCCACTCTTAAATTTCTAAAATAAAACACAGAGGCTATATGTTTAGAACTACCAAATCCAGCTCTCTCTAGTATAAAACCAAAAAAGATACCTATCACTAATCCATACAATAAATTTGTATTAAAATCAATTACACCTGTTGAAAATAATGGATACATACTACCTGCTCCTCACTATACATTTTTCCACTGTTTTTTAAAAAGCGGTGCAAATAAAAATCCAGCACCAAAAACAGCAATCATAAATATCCAAGCACCAACAGAAAATGTCGCTGCGCCATCAAGCGCTTGACCACTTGTGCAGCCTCTTGTCAACCTGGTAGCAGGTCCTAGTAGCAAACCCCCGAGAAATGCCCAAAACAGTCTTTTATATATAGGGTAATCATCTCCTCTATCTACGCTTTGCTTTATTCTGCCTGCAAATGCAGCACTTATATATCCACCTATAAATATACCTACTACCTCAACAACAGTCCAGTTTGCTAAAGCATTTCCATGTTTAAGATAATGCCCTGCATAAGCATTTGTTGCAAATGTTGAGTCATATAAGTACGCAATTTGTGCACTAATACGAGCAAATGCACCACTAGCGCCTATCCCTTGACCTGCAACCATAAAACTTACAAAAAGTACAGTTCCAAGAATAACACCAGCAATTATTGGGTTCCAATAATTTTCATTTTCTTTCATTTAATTTCTCCTTTTCTATTCTCCAAAAAACTCTCAAGTATAATTTGAAAATTTTTTAAATTATATAACATATCTTTCAGTTGAGTTTCATTCTCTATAGAAGATAGTATATCTTCATGATATTTGATATATTTATCTTTGATATCTGTAGCAAATTCTTTACCTTCTGTTGTTAAAGTTACTTTTATGATTCTTCTATCTTTGTCTGAAATCTCTCTTAAAAGGTGACCTTTCTTTTCCAGGCTATTTAGTAAATTTGTGATTCGTGAAGGTGTTAAGTCCATATTTTCTGCTAGGTCTTTGACTTGTGAAAATGTTGTCTTTAGCAAATATCTCAAACATCTAAACTCAATCGGAGTAAGATTGATACTTTTACAAAAAAACACCTCTTTTGTATTACAAACTTTTTGCATATCAAAAGTTAGTTTAGAAATATCTGCTGCATATTGTTTAAGATTTTCGTCACAAACCATTTGTGTCCTTAATACTTCATATTATGAACAGATTATACATCAAAAATTTTAAATATAACTTGAAAGCATTAAAAAAATAATGCTTTCAAAATTCTCTTATTTTAAAATTCATATTTCAAAGCAAAAGTTAGAGCTTGCTGTGAATGCTTGGTTGTAACATCTCCAAGACCAACAGTTGCCCCACTAACAGTAGTTGTTACTGTTGGTGCATAAGTATATGCAAGGCTGACTACTGTACCTTTAGATATTTCCATTCCACCACCTATTGTATATGTCTGCTCAACAATTGCTGGGAACATTACATAATTAAACACATTTAATGTGTCGCCATTGGTATTTGCTCCACCTGCTACACTTGTTGAATCTGTATTGTTTGGAATTGGATTTTTTCCATAATTAAATCCTGCACCTAACCAGTATTTTGGAGTTTTGTATTTTACACCTAAGGCATATACTGTTTGATTGTCCCAACCAAAGTCTTTATATCCTTTTGCATCAGCCCATCTTATAGATCTTACATCACCGGTATAAGTCATATTTCCCATACTATATGAAAGACCGACACCTATCTCTGCTGGTTGTTCCAAATGGTCAGAGAATCCAGGAAGTCCACTTGGGTTCATACCATATCCAAAACCAGCAGCTGCTTTAGATATTTGATCTTTATAACTCATATCTATCTTGGATTTATAAATTGCACCTATTGTGAGTTCTTTTGTAACATTAAAGTATCCGCCTACTTGCACACCATATCCAAAAGAGTTTGATGTGCCATCTCCAACATGCTGCACGCCGCCTGCACTATCACCACCTTCAACTGTATCATAATCAATACTAAGGGTACCATATTGTACTATAGCAGTTAAACCTACACCAAATTTATCTGTTCCATAAGCAATTGATGGTGCGAATTGCATAAGCATCAAAGAACTTCTCATGTTGTAAAGTCCTGGAGAGTTACTAGGAGTTGTCCAGTCGCCCGCTCTCCAGTCAGTTCCCGTGCCAGCAGTACCATACATACCAAGTCCAAGAACT
>CAZYTB010000070.1:0-13015 GCA_964650375.1 uncultured Campylobacterales bacterium
TAGTAATGAGATAGTAAAGGGTAGCTATTATGTTCCAGTGAGGTCTATCTTTTAACGGTAGTGTATCGAACTTGTTAAAAGGATAAGAAAAGTCAATCTCAACACCCCAATTATCATTTTCTGTGTCCTAATAAGCATAGCCAGATCAAAATTATGACAAGACATTAATGTTGTTTTGTGTAGCTATAATATTATAGTTTGGGGATAGGTTGAGTTTGTAGCCAAGTATTTTAACAAATAAGTCATCCAAAAAGCCATACTGATACTGCTTCTCTTTTGATTTTTTTATATTTTCATTTTCGGTACAAAGATATTTTGATACTCATCATAAGACTTCTGTGCACTTTCAAAATCTATATTATTCAGGTAGTTCTTTAAAATAGAGTTTTGAAATATAGCCACAATTTGCCTTTTCTTTTTTAAAATTATACCTAAAAACATTGACTATTGATTTAACTCAATTTTATATTTATATTTTTTTACTATAATACAAATGCAAAAATTTATCAAAGGATTAACAGATGGAAAAAAATGGCGTTCAAGTTTGTAATGTTTGTCTAAAACCAAGCAATGACGGTCAAAAGAGAGTATATGTAAAAGCAATATGCGATGGTGAAGAAGTATATGTATGTACGGCTTGTTTGCCGACTGTCATCCACGAAAGTGCAAGTGCAGTAAAAAGCAATGAAGAAGTTGAAAAAACTTTAGGATTATAATATCTTTATAGGGAAGAGAAAAACCTCCCTATAAATTACAATTATTCTGCTTCGTTAGAATAATCACCTTCTGCTATTCTTTTTAATTGTCTATATCTAAACTGTGCATCTTTCTTATTTTTCTCAAAAAGTGCATCGGCGTGCTTAGGGTTAGATTTTTTCAAACTTGCATATCTAACTTCGTGCATCAAATGATCTATAAAAAGATCCCATTCAGGCTCTTTTCCTGAGAATTTCAATGGACTTTTGCCTTCTTTCATAAGTCTTGGATCATAAGTATATGTTGGCCAGTATCCACATTTTGTTGCAAGTGCAGCTTGGTCTCCAGATTTGCCAATTCCACCTTTTATACCCCATGCGATACAAGGTGAGTAAGCTATAATCAAAGAAACACCAGGATATTGCTCAGCTTCTCTCATAACTTTTAGGGTATGAGCTTGTGAAGCATTTGAATTAATACTTGCCACATAAATATTTCCATAAGTCATACAAATTTGACCCAAATCTTTTTTTGCAACAGCTTTTCCAGATGCTGTAAATTCTGCAACTGAGCCAGCATGTGATGCTTTTGAACTCTGACCTCCAGTATTTGAATATACTTCCGTATCAACAACCAAGATATTTACATCTTCGCCACTTGCTGCTACATGGTCAAGTCCACCATAGCCGATATCATAAGCCCAGCCATCACCGCCGATAATCCATTGTGATTTTTTAGCTATATATCTTTTAAGTGTATAAAGCTCAGCGATACTCGGAATATCTAAATTTTCTTCCAATAGTGGCACTAATCTATCTCTAATTTCTGCGGTTTTTACTCTATCATCCTTGTATTCTATAAAGTCTTTATAAAGTGCAACTATCGCATTTGGAACCTCATCCATAGAATTTGCCATAATATTTGAAACTCTGTTTCTTATAGTTTCATTTGCTATGTGCATTCCCATTCCAAACTCTGCATTATCCTCAAATAGTGAGTTAGCCCATGCGGGTCCGTGACCTTCATCATTTGTAGTATAAGGAGTTGATGGCATAGATGCGCCATAGATTGAAGAACAACCAGTTGCATTTGCTATCATCATATGTTCACCATATAGCTGAGTTGCTAAGCTGATATATGGAGTTTCGCCACATCCAGGACATGCGCCGTGGAATTCAAATAATGGTTTAGCAAATTGTGAACCTTTTACAGTTGATTTTTTAACTAAATCGTCTTTATAAGTTACATTTTGGAAAAGATAATCAGCATTTTCTTGCTCACCATTGTCTAATTCTTGATTAATCGGAACCATAACAAGAGATTTTTCTTTTGTAGGGCAAATTTCTGCACAAAGATCACATCCTGTACAATCTAGTGTTGAAACTTGGATTTTGTATTTTAGACCTTTTAATTCTTTTCCTTTTGCATCTAAAACATGGTTTTTAACACCAATTGGTGCTTTTTCCATCTCTTCATCATTAATTAAAAATGGTCTGATTACTGAGTGTGGACAAACAAACGAACATTGGTTACATTGGATACAATATTCTTCTATCCAAACGGGGACCATCGTAGCGACACCTCTTTTTTCAAATGCAGTTGAGCCGTTTTGGGCTGAACCATCTGCATGATTCATAAATGCTGAAACTGGCAATTCATCGCCAAGTGCTGAGTTCATTGGTTTACAAATCGTTTCAACATATTTGCTTCCTGTATATTTACTAGGAATTGCAAGTGATACTTCATCTTTAAGATTAGCCCAGGCAGGATCAACCTCTACTTGCTCAATTCCTGCTTCTCCGCTATCTATAGCCTTATAGTTCATCTCAACTATAGTTTCACCTTTTTTAATATAAGATTTATAAGCAAATTCTTTCATAAATTTCTTAGCATCTTCAAAATCAATAATATTTGCCAACTTAAAGAAAGCGGCTTGCATGATTGTATTTGTTCTGTTTCCTAGCCCTATGTCTCTACCAATTTTTGTAGCGTTTATTACATAAAACTTTATATTTCTTTGTGCTAATACTTTTTTAATTTTATTTGGTATTCTCTTAGCCGTTTCTACTGCATCCCAAATAGAGTTAAGCAAAAATGTTCCGTTATTTTTCATGCCGCCAATAACATCATAGACATCCAAATAAGCTGCAACTGTACAAGCAACAAAGTCTGGTCTGGTTACTAAATAAGTTGAACGGATAGGGTTTGGACCAAATCTTAAGTGACTTCTTGTATATCCACCAGATTTTTTTGAATCATAAGCAAAATAAGCTTGAGCATAAAGATCAGTTTTATCGCCGATAATTTTGACTGAGTTTTTATTTGCACCAACAGTACCATCAGCACCCAATCCATAAAATAAACACTCAGTTACACCTTTGCCGCCTAAAGAGATATTTTCTCCAAGAGCAAGTGATTTAAATGTAACATCATCATTTATACCAATAGTAAAATCACTCTTAGGCTTATCATTTTCAAGATTTTTAAATGTAGCGATTATTTGAGCTGGATTTGTGTCTTTTGAAGACAATCCATATCTACCGCCAACTACAACAGGAGCATTTTCTGTGCCATAATATGCTGCTTTAATATCTAAGAAAAGTGGCTCGCCAACACTTCCTGGTTCTTTTGTTCTATCAAGTACTGCTATTTTTGTTACACTCTTTGGAACTACATCAAAGAAGTATTTTAAACTAAATGGTCGATAAAGATGAACAATAACCAAACCTACTTTTTCACCTTTTGCTCTCAGATAATCAACTGTTTCTTTAATTGTCTCATTAACAGAACCCATAGAAATTATAATTCGCTCAGCCTCAGGATCACCATAATACACAAATGGCTTATACTCTCGCCCCGTAACTTTTGAAATCTCTTCCATATAATCTGCTACTATGTCAGGAAGTGCGTCATAAAATTTATTTTGAGCTTCTCTTCCTTGAAAATATATATCATCATTTTGAGCAGTGCCCCTGGTTTTTGGAGCCTCTGGATTTAAAGCTTCGTCTCTAAATTTTTGTACTGCTTCTTTGTCTAAAAGTCTATCATATACAGCATAATCCATCACTTCAACTTTTTGAATCTCATGTGAAGTCCTGAAACCATCAAAAAAATGTAAAAAAGGTACTTTTCCTCTTATCGCACAAAGATGTGCAACTCCGCCTAAATCCATAGCTTCTTGCACTGAACTAGATGCTAAAAGTGCAAATCCTGTTTGTCTAGTTGCATAAATATCTTGATGATCTCCAAATATAGACAATGCTTGAGTTGCAAGTGATCTTGCTGCTACATGTATAACTGCGGGAAGAAGTTGTCCTGCCATCTTGTACATATTTGGTATTTTTAATAATAATCCTTGAGAAGCAGTATAAGTTGTTGTTAATGCACCAGATTGAAGTGAACCATGAACTGCCCCTGCTGCCCCTGCTTCACTTTGCATCTCTACTACTTTAACTGGCATTCCAAATAAGTTTTTCTTTCCTTGTGATGCCCATATATCAACATGATCTGCCATAGGTGAAGAAGGTGTTATCGGGTAAATACCCGCAACTTCTGTAAAAGCATAAGAAGCATAAGCTGCTGCTTCATTTCCATCCATCGTTTTCATGACTTTAGCCATAGTTTTCCCCTTTATTCAATTTGTTTTTATTACAATATTACAATCAATATATTAAATCAATGATTTATACTCTTTTATTTAATATATTCTAAATGAATTGTTAATATGCAATATTATTCTATTTTATATTAATAATCATACGATTTGCAACATTAATTTACTTTTTTTATTATATTCCAATGATATGATATTTTTATAATAAAATTTTACCATTCAATATAAATTTTACTGCTTCTTGCGAAGTTAAAAATAAATTTGGTGTAATAGCGCTTAATTCTTGAGCATTTCCATAACCGCAAAGCACAGCACAAGTTTGAACTCCAGCATCTCTTGCACTTATCATGTCCATTGGGGTGTCGCCTATCATCCAAGTCAAATCTTTTGTAGTATTTAGTAAAGACATTGCTTTTTGAACCGGCTCAGGATGAGGCTTTGGTTTTTCTACATCTTCTCTACCTATTATGACAGCAAAATACTTTAAAATATCCATATGCTCTAAAAGTTCAAGCGAGTATCTCTTGGTTTTTGTAGTAACTATACCTAAAGTTGCAAATTTTTGAGCCTCTTTCAAAGCATCTTTTGCGAAAGGCAACAATGTAGTTTTTTCTTTTGAAATTAAACGATAGTGTTTTTTGTAAGAATTTATTATTGGTTGGATATTGTTTTTTTCAACTCCCAAACCTTCATACATAATCTCAAGTGGGTGTCCTATGAGAGACTTTATCAGTTCAGAACTTGGCATATTTAAATTAAAATCTCTAAAACTGACTTCAAAACTCTCCAAAATCGCTTCAGTAGAATCTATCAGAGTGCCGTCTAAATCAAAAAGTATAGTTGTCATAATGTATCCTAAAATTCTTTACATGTAGAGCATATTATACTATAGGACACCTGACTAAATGATTATTTCCAGAATCCAACAATTCTGGATGGGAAAGCTCACAAGAATCTTGTTTATAAAGACACCTATTTTGAAAAAAACAACCTTTTGGTAAGTCAATAGGACTTTGGATTTCTCCAGTTTTGAGTACACTATCTTCAGTTAGCGGCGTCCTTATATCTGGCACAGTTGAAAAAAGCATCTTTGTGTATGGATGACTAGGATTTGCAAATAATTCTTTTTTTGATGCGTATTCAACTATCTCTCCAAGATACATGACAGCTATATAATCACTAATATGTTTAACAACGCTAATGTCGTGCGTTATAAAAAGGGTTGTCAGATTGTATTTTTCTTGTAAATCCATCATGAGGTTGAGTATCTGAGCTTGGATTGAAACATCAAGTGCAGAGATAGGCTCATCCGCTAAGATAAGTTCTGGTTTTAGAATCATCGCCCTTGCTATGGCTATCCTTTGTCTCTGTCCTCCTGAAAACTGATGAGGATATCTCTCTAAATAACTATAATCAATACCAACATCATCGCACAAAGAGAGAATGGTCTCCAGTCTTTCTTTTTTATTCAATTTTGTATAAATTTTAAGAGGTTGCTCTAAGATAGTTTTTATCTTTTTTCTAGGATTCAGCGAAGAGTAAGGGTCTTGGAAAATCATTTGTATATCTTTTTGTGTATCATCTCGCTCACCAGGGGCAAGTTTTGCTATGTCTTTATCTCTAAATATAACCGAGCCATTTGTAGCTTGATAAAGGCCAAGTATAATTTTTCCGATAGTTGTTTTTCCACATCCACTCTCTCCAACCAATGAAAGAGTTTTTCCTTTATAGATATCAAAACTTACTTTGTTCAATGCATGTAAGTCTTTCTTTCCAAAAGTACCTACTTTTACATTAAAAATCTTTTCAACATTTTTTACTTCAAGTAATTTTATTTGATTTTGTGACAAAATACAATCCTTTTATTTATCTCTTGCCTTGGGGGATAAACATCACATTGTTCATCTGCAAACTCACATCTATTTTTAAAATAACAGCCCTCAGGAAGATTTAGTAAAGAGGGCATAATGCCTGGTATCTGATAAAGCCTTTTTTTGTCATCGTTTAATTTCGGCAAACACTCAATCAAACCTTTGGTGTAAGGATGAAGTGGATTAAATATGATATCTTCTTTTTTTCCATACTCAACAATTCTTCCTGCATACATAACTGCTATATGATCACAAAGCTGAGATACAACAGCTATATCGTGGGTTATCAAGATAAGAGCTGAGTGAAAATCCTTACTTAGCTTTTTCATAAGATATAAAATTTGGGCTTGAATAGTCACATCAAGTGCCGTTGTTGGCTCATCTGCGATTAATAATTTTGGATTATTCAATAACGCCATTGCTATCACAACTCGTTGTTTCATGCCACCTGAAAGTTGGTGAGGATAGCTGTTCATTCTCTTTGCAGCTGCTGGAAGCCCGACTGTTTTTAAAATTTCTACACAAGAATTATAAGCCTCTTTCTTCGATACTCCTTTATTGTGATAAAGTATCGCTTCCATCAGTTGTTCGCCTATACTAATAACAGGATTGAGTGAAGTTTGAGGATCTTGGAAAATCATAGCGATTTCGTCACCTCTTATCTTTTGTAGTTCATTTTCACTCAATTTTACCAAGTCTCTACCATCAAAACTTATCTCACCTTCGACTATTTTTCCAGGAGCATCAATCAAACCTAAAATTGAAAATCCTGTTATCGACTTTCCTGCACCTGATTCTCCAACTATACCTAAAATCTCACCTTTTTCTATAGAAAAACTTGTTCCATCGACTGATTTAATTACTCCTTGTCTTGTGAAAAAATGGGTTTTTAAATTTTTAACTTCTAATAATGCCATAATTTCACCTATCTCTTAAGTCTTGGATTCATGATGTCTCTCATTCTATCACCAATCAAATTTATAGAAACTATCAGGGTCATCAAAATAATTCCTGGAAATACTGAAGTCCACCAGTAACCGCTAAATAAAACTTGATAGCCATTTGATATTAAAGAGCCCAAAGAGGGCTCTGTTATAGGAACGCCAAGACCAAGAAAACTAAGGGTTGCCTCTAAGATAATAGCATTAGCAATTCTAACAGTCGCTATTACGATGATAGGTGCATTCACATTTGGCATAATTTCACCAAAAATAATCCCAAAGTTACTCATCCCAAGTGCCTTTGCCGATTGTGCATAATCTTTTTGTTTTTCAGATAATACAACCCCTCTTGCCGTCCTTGCATAATAAACCCAGTTTACAATAGTGATGGCTATGATTATCTTTCCTATTCCAGCTCCCCAAAGTGCCATGATAATTAGTGCTATTAAAATAGCTGGAAAAGAGAGTTGTATATCTGCAATCCTCATGATAATAGTATCTACCCATCCACCATAATATCCAGAAATCAAACCAGCAGAAAAACCGATAATGACTGAAAGAATTGTGCTAGCAAGTCCAACATATAATGAAATTCTTATACCATAGATGATTGCTGAATATATGTCTCTGCCTTGTTCATCAGTTCCTAACCAAAAATTATGATTTGGTGGCTGGAAACTATTTTCCAAAAAGAGCTGAGTTAAGTCATAAGGATTTTGATATGAAAAAAGAGATGGAAACAGTGCTAAAATACAAAGTGCTGCAAAAATAACCAAACCAACAACAGCCAATTTGTCTTCAAAAAATTCAACAACCGATTCGTTTCTAAAAAAGTTTTTCATTTAATGCTCCTTTCCAAAAATGTAAAATTTTTGAAAATTCATAACACTGAAGCTTTGTCTTTGACAAGAGAAAAATATAAAATTTTTCATTTAATGCTCCTTTCCAAAAATGTAAAATTTTTCATACCCTCACCCTTGGGTCTATAAATGTATAAAGCACATCCACTGCAAAATTAATTGCAACAAATATAAGCGAAATCACCAAAAGATAAGCAACAACAACTGGTCTATCCAGGTTTTGAATAGAGTCTATAATCAATTTTCCAGTCCCAGGCCAAGCAAATATAGTCTCTGTTACAATTGTAAAAGCAACGAGTTGTCCAAATTGAATACCGATAATCGTAACTAGTGGAATAAGTGTATTTTTAAGAGCATGATAATACACTATAACTCTTCTTGGAACTCCTTTTGCAGTAGCTAATTTTATATAATCTTGCATCAAAACTTCCATCATGCCAGTTCTTGTCAATCTTAAAATGAGTGCCAATTGAAAAACAGCAAGAGTGGTAACAGGCATTATGAGATGTTTTATACCATCCCATGTGAAAGCACTGGTAAAAAGATATACTGTTCCTCTCCCGGAGCTTGGCAAGACTCCAAGAATCACCGAAAATATCAACACCAGTATCATGCCAGTCCAAAAAACAGGCACAGAAATCCCAGCCAAAGAGAAAAACATAATAATCCTACTCAAAAATGAATTTGGTTTTATCGACGAAATAATCCCAAGTGGAATTCCTAAAATTATCGAAACAATCATAGCGATTATAGAAAGCTCTAGCGTAGCAGGAAGCCTTTCAAATACGATATCAAGGGCTGGTTGCCCATATCTAAAAGAAGTTCCAAGATTGCCTTTCGCCACATTTTCTAAAAATCTTTCATACTGAACTATGAAAGACTGATCAAGTCCAAGTGCATGTCTCATCTGGATTGCATCTTGCTGAGTCGCATCAGGTGCCAACATCAACTCCACTGGGTCACCAGCTTTGAACATTATAAAAAACACTATAAAGCTGATTGTCAACATTACCAAAACAGAGTGAAACAATCTATTTAAAATATATTTTGTCATTAAGTATTACCTCACAAATAAACTCAAAATAATTTTGTTATAAAAAATCATTTTGAGTTTATGATTTATGCCTTCTTGTCGGAAGAAGGCATAAATTCATTTTATTTTACTTACCTTACGCACAAATAGGAGCAAAGCCCCTATTTGTTGCAGGGGGCACGAGTGTCCCTGCAACCCCCTAAAGCTACTCTCGTTGTGGGAGAACAAGAGGTTTTATGCTACTCTTGTGCGTAAAGTCAGTTATTTTATATCAAATGCCCAAATACGGCTGTCAGTCCTTGGTTCAAAGTGAACTTTTTTGCTAGCTGCGTAAATATCTACTTGATAATGTAGAGGTATAAAACATTGGTCATCAACCAATGCAACCTTTTGAGCGTCTTGTAGAACTTTTAATCTCTTTTCAGAATTCATAATTCCAGCTGATTCTTCTATCAATGCATCGGCTTTTGGGCTAGAAAATCTTCCTCTGTTATATCTTCCATATCCCTTCTTTGCATCATATGAATGGACACAACCATCTAAGATTGAGCTTGCATCTCCATCGCTACTTGCCCATCCTATAAGGAAAAAACTGGTATTTAACTTTCCTGTTTCTGCAAAGAAAGTAGATTTTGGAGTTGCATTTACCTTAACTCTTATGCCAATTTTTGCCAAACTTGAGGCTACTGCTTGAGCAATCTGTGCATCATTAATATATCTGTTATTTGGTGAATCTAGCACAACATCAAAACCATTTGGATATCCAGCTTCTGCTAGTAATTTTTTAGCTTTTACAGGATTATATTTTACTCTTTTGATGCTTGGATCATATCCAAAAACAACTTTTGGGCTAAGCTGTGCTGCTGGTTTTGCATAGCCTTTCATGATATATTTAACTATAGCATCTTCATTTATACCATAGTATAAAGCTTTTCTAACTCTTACATCCATAAAAGGATTTTTGCCAGTTGGGCTTTTTATAAATGGAGAATTTTCACGAAATTGATCCATTTGTAAATAAATCAATCTAAGTCCTGGTAATATAAAAGAGTTTAATTTATTATCGTTTTCAACCCTTTTCACATCAACAACAGGAACTCTGTTGATTATATCTACTTCACCACTTAAAATAGCAGCAACTCTTGTAGCATTGTTTGTGAGTGGTCTAAAAATTACATTATCAAAGTAAGGTTTACCTTGCCAATAATCTTTATTTGCAGTCATTTTTATATGATCGCCTTTACTCCAAGATACAAGTTTATAAGGACCAGTGCCTACAGGATTTAGTGCTATCCACTCGTCACTTTTACCTTTAAGTGTCTCTTTATCCATAATATTCATGTAGGTTAATTTTCTCAAAAATACAGGAAAAGGTTTTTTTGTTACAAATTTGACAGTATATTCATCAACCTTGCTACAAGAGTTAATAGCACTAAGCTTGCCTTTAAAACCAGATTTATTCCAGTTTTTCATCCTATCAAATGAAAAGAGAACATCATCAGCATTAAATTTATTTCCATTGTGAAATTTAACACCTTGTCTTAACTTCATAATCCAAACTGTTGGTTCTGGATTAGTCCAAGAAACTGCAAGATCCGGATGAGTTTTTATATCCTTATCAAAAGCAACCAAAGTATCAAATATATTTGATAGTATTGAGTTTGTAGCAGTCTCATTGTGTCCATATGGATCCATGTTTAATGCACCTGAAGCTAAACCTATTTTTAGGGTTTTTGCAAAACCCATAGTTCCTAGCAAAGCAATTGTAGCCAACGCAACTATAATTTTTTTCATTCTCACTCCTTAATATTTTTGTTTTACTCTCTTTTATTATTCTTTAACCCTCATCTAATATTTTGCTCATAAATAGGACAAAAATCTTTATCCTATAAAGTAGAGACTCTTTGTATATAAACTCCTTTTTAGTGTGACTAAAATTTCCAACTGCTCCTAAACCATCGAGCACTGGAACACCCATGTATGAGAGGAAATTTCCATCTGATCCTCCACCTGTTGCTACTTCTTCGCATTTAATTCCTAATTCATGTGCTATACTCATATAAAGCTTGGCTAATCTATCACTTTCTTTACTTTTTTCAAGTGGTGGTCTGTTTAAATGCAGATTATATTTTACTGTAGCTCCTGCTTTATTTTTTGAATTTAAAATATCTTCTATGTCTTTAAAAAGCTTTTCTTGCTGAATTATAGTTGAAAATCTAACATCTACAACAATTTTTGTATATGCTGGCACTACATTTCTAGCAATTCCGCCATTTATCTCATTGCATCCAACGATAAGGCCTTTTTCATAATCATTTAAAGCTTCTAATTTTTGTATGATTTCACAAGATGCGAGTATTGAGTTTATACCCTCCCAAGGTTCTACACCAGAGTGAGCAGGTTTGCCTATCACTTCTATATCTAAGGCTGCAATTCCTTTTCTTCTAGTTACTATCTCACCGTTTAGACGACCTGGTTCAAATATAAAAGCTGCCTTTGCACCTGTAAACTCTTTTTCTATTATATCTTGTGAATCTGGTGAACCTGTCTCTTCATCTGAATTAAAAAGTATCTTAAAAGGCAGCTCTTTATTTGGATGTAATTGCTTTAGTAGATAAAAAGAGTAAAGAGCGACTATAAGCCCAGCTTTCATATCATTTGTTCCTGGACCTTTTAAAAGTCCATCTTCTTCATTCATCGTTTGAAAATCACTACTTGGCGAATGAACAGTATCGAAGTGGCCAACAAATGCAAAATAGTCTTTGATTTTATCTTTCCCATACATCAAGTGTGGTCTAACTTTTTTACTTGAATAAACTGTTTCAAGGGGAATACCCAGTTTTTTACCAATCTCTAAGAGTTCATGTAAAACCTTATCTATGCCTTCTATATTTGAAGTGAAACTATTTATATTTACGATATTTTCAAAATCTTTATATATTTGATCAGTTTTGCTTTGTAGTAAAATATCCATTTCTTGTTTCATGTATAATCACCTTTTTAGCTATAATGAATAAATTATGACTTAAATATCGTAAATAAACCCTTAATTTTACTTATATTTACAACTTTATTGAAACTATTGTTTCATTTTTACGCTATAATTTTTTAATCAATATAACAAGGGTTTAAAAATGTCTGATTCAATCAAAAAAATAGCCATAACCGGTGGAACCCATGGAAATGAACTCACTGGAGTTTACCTGATAAATAAATTTAAAAAAAATCCAAATCTGGTTGAAAGAGATAGTTTTGAGACTATTTTTATGCATACAAATCTTGGCGCCATGAAACAATGCACTAGATATGTAGATATTGATTTAAACCGAACATTTGTAACGAAAGATTTAAGTGATCCTACAAAGTATTGTTATGAAGATATTCTAGCAAAAAATATAAATGAAAAGCTGGGACCAAAGGGCTCGACAAATCCAAATGTAGATTTTATAGTAGATTTACACTCTACAACATCTGATATGGGCTTGTCTATAGTCATAGACAATGATAATAAACTGACTTGGCAAGTTGCAGCGTATATAAAAGCTATGGAGCCTAAACTTCATATATTTAGATGGAAAGGTGATACGAAAGAGGTTTCATTTGTAAACTCTATTAGCAAAGACGGTTTTGCCATAGAAGTTGGACCAATTCCACAAGGAGTTTTAAGAGCTGACCTGTTTTTTGAAACAGAGAAACTTGTACAAAAAATCTTAGACTTTTTTGAAAAATACAATAACAATACGCTAGATAAAATTCCTAACGAGATAGAGATTTATGACTATATTAAATTACTGGATTTTCCAAGAGATGAAGATGGGGAAATAAATGCAACAGTTCATCCAAACTTACAAGACAATGGATACTTTAAACTAAACAAAGGCGATCCAGTATTTATAACTCTGGATGGAGAAGTTATAAATTATGAAGAAAACGATGAGGTTTATGCACTATTTATAAATGAAGCAGCATATTATGAAAAAGGTTTTGCTATGTGTTTAACT
>CAZYTB010000071.1:0-12799 GCA_964650375.1 uncultured Campylobacterales bacterium
ATCGACCTTCTCAATAATTTCTTTAATTTCTATATTATTTTTGTATTCGTTATATGTTTTTTGCACATAAGCACTCAGAAGTTCTTTTATATCTATATTTCTTTTGTCTTTAAATATTTTCTTAAAATCTTTTTCAAAAAAAGCAAAAAAATCTTTATCTACCTTTATATCAAAATCTTTTGCGCCTACTTGAACAGAGAGTTTGCTCATCTTCGAAGGACTTCCTCAATCTTTCCAAGTATATCGTCAGATTCGATGTTTTTAAAAGTCAAATCTTCTTGAAGTTTTGTAATTTCTATATCTTTTGCCTCACTTTGAGCTTTTAGAGTCATGACTTCTTGTCTAAGAGCTTCATTTTGCGCCCTCATATCTTCAAACCTGTTTAACAAGTCCTTTATTTTTTCCACCAATTTACTAACTGTTACTTCTTCACTAAACATGTTTTCTCCATTCATTAGACTTCTTTACCTATATTGTAACAAAAAAAAGCAAAAATATGCCAAAATTTGAATTAAATATGAATTTACTGTTTATTTGCAGCTCCTAGTTTATCTGAAACTTGTTTCAATAGAGGTGGATAATCTAACTTATCGAAGAAAAGCTCAACCATTTTACCACCTTCTTTATTTATCTCATCAAGATTATTGATTAAGTCTTGAAAAGTTTTGATACTAATATTCGTATCAATCCCTAATGATTTTGCAAGATCCAGATATTTCCAAGTAACGATATCATTGTATGGCTGAGATGCCCCGTGAATGGCTCGCTCTATAGTATATCCGCTGTTGTTAATCAAAAATACAGTGATATTTAAATCATATCTCGCTATAAGACTTAACTCTTGCGCTGTGAGCTGGATAGAGCCGTCTCCGATAAACAAAATAACTCTTCTATGAGGAGAGGCTATGGCTGAGCCGATAGCAGCTGGTAAGGTATAACCGATAGAAGCCCATAAGATTTGAGATACAAAATCAACTTTGGAAGGCAAATTTTGTTGTACTAAACCAAATAGTGAAGATCCAGCTTCTGCTACAACTATATCTCCCTCTTTTATGATTTCTTTTGTGACAAGTGGCCAAAACTCTTTTTGGTTTAATTTTTTATCAATGTTTTTGATATCTGCAAAATCAAACCCAGGTAAATTTAGAGTAAAATTTATATCTGTTTTGTCATTTGGCACAATATTTGCCAATACATAATCAAGCAGCATCTCAACACTAATGCCTGCATAAAGCTTTTTACCAATCTTCACGCTGCGAGGTCTTATAGTGATAACATTGTCAAAATTTATGCCATCTTCACTAAAACCTCCACTATTTAAATCTGTCTCTACTGTACCTATGGATATTATGCAGTCTGAGCTTTGTACAAGCTCCACCATACCTTGCGTGCTATAATCACCGGCATAAATGCCTAGATAATTTGGCTTTGCAACACTTGTTTCATTTATGATTGATTTTCCCATAAGTGTAGTGGCAAATTTGGCTTGAGTTTTTTGAAGTATTTGTGTCATTTTATCGCGCCAACCAAATCTTCCTGTATTTGCACCTAAGAAAAATAGAGGTTTTTTAGCTTCCAAATACCGTTTGATGATAGCATCTCCAACAGGAGCTATCATATTGTTATCGCCATTTTCAAAATAAAAAGATATATCTTCTATAGTTTCGGATATATCCATATCAACCAAATCAGTCGGAATTCCCATATAACTTGGCTTTTTAGTCACAAGCATATTTAAAACAACTCTTTGAATTTCTTCAACATAGTTTGTTGCTGTTAGTATAGTTTGCGCGCCAGTAATAGAGCTAAAGGCTTCTAAAAAACTATTTTTTTTGAAATTTGCAAGTGTGTGATGTACTGGTATGTCGTTTTCTATCACTTTACTGTTTGGATAACCAACAATATGCAATACAGGAATGTTGTGGGCATAACTCCCAGCTGTGCCGTTTGCAGCACTAAGCTCACCTACTCCAGAAGTTGTTACAAGTACGCCTATGCCATTTTCTCTAGCATAACCATCCGCTGCATAAGCGCCATTTAATTCGTTGCAATTTCCAATCCATGCTAGAACATCGTCTTCTACTATATAATCTAAAAACCTTAAATTATAATCCCCGGGAACACCAAAAATGTGTTTTACGCCTAACTTTTTAACTACTTCTACAACTAAATCTCCTAGAGTCATGATTTACACCTTTTTTCTAAAATTATGTTTTTCTCAATAGACTTCTTGCAAGAAGTCTATTGAAACAGTTTCTTATACAATAATATCTACTTTTAAATTAAATAGTGTATAATAATGAAAAATTATTAGGAGAGATCATGCAAGTAAATTATACTTTAGAAACCAGTGAACTTGATATAAACTTTTTAAACTCTCTTAAAGAGATATTTAAAAATAAGTATATTAACATTACTGTAACAGATGAATATGAAGAAGATGAAAAATTAGCTTCGGCTATTGATGAGGGATTAAAGTCGCAGAGTGTTTCTTATGATGATTTTAGCAAAATAATAGATGCAAATTGAAATCAAAAAAAGTCTTCTTAAGGATTTAGATAAAATACCAAATTCAGTTAAAAATAGATTGAAAATTATAGTTGAAGAATTGCATAAAGTCGATAATTTACAAAAAATAAAACAGATTAAAAAATTAAAAAACTATAAAACTTATTATAGATTAAAATTAGGTGACTATAGACTTGGTTTTGTATATGAAAATAACCAAGTTATATTAGTTAGATTTTTACATAGAAAAGATATATATAAACTTTTTCCATAAATATGCAAAAATTTCAGCTAAATAGCGCATTTTCTCCAACGGGTGACCAACCTGAAGCTATCAAAAAGCTCACAGATTCACTTAAAAATAACAACAGATACCAAACTTTAGTGGGAGTTACAGGGAGTGGTAAGACTTTCACTATGGCAAATATCATAAATGAACTGCAAATGCCGACTCTTATCATGACTCATAACAAAACTTTAGCGGCTCAGCTTTATAGTGAATTTAGAGGATTTTTTCCTAAAAATCATGTCGAGTATTTTATCTCTTATTATGATTATTATCAACCTGAAGCGTATATACCGAGGCGTGATTTATTTATAGAGAAGGATAGTTCTATCAATGAAGAGTTAGAGCGACTTCGGCTTAGCGCTACTGCTTCTTTGCTTAGTTTTGATGATGTTATCTGCGTGGCATCTGTTTCTGCAAACTATGGTTTGGGAAATCCTGATGAGTACAAAAGTATGGTTCAGGCACTTGAAGTTGGGCTAAATATCAATCAAAAAAAGCTTTTGCTGCAACTCGTTGATATGGGGTATAAAAGAAATGACGCTTTTTTTGACAGAGGATGTTTTAGGGTAAATGGAGATGTGCTGGACATTCACCCGGCTTACAGTGAAGATGAAGCTATACGGATTGAATTTTTTGGAGATGAGATTGAGAGTATTTATTATTTTGAAGTTTTGAGCAATACCAAGATAAAAGATGTTAAAAAAGTCATCATTTATGCGGCCAGTCAATTTATAGTGGGGCAAGATAGGCTTAAAGTTGCTATTAAAATGATAGAAGAAGAATTGGCTCTTAGGTTAATAGAATTAAAAGAAGCGGATAAATTAGTCGAGTATCAGAGATTAAAAAGTAGAGTTGAATTTGATTTGGAGATGCTTCAAGCCACTGGTGCCTGCAAGGGAGTTGAGAATTATGCCAGATACTTGACAGGCAAGAAAAAAGGCGAGACGCCCTATTCTTTGTTTGATTATTTTGAAGCTATGGGAAAAGATTATCTGGTCATCGTAGATGAGTCACATGTAAGCTTATCGCAATTTCGTGGGATGTATGCAGGGGATAGAAGTAGAAAAGAAGTTTTAGTAGAGTATGGCTTTAGACTCCCAAGTGCGCTTGATAACCGTCCTTTGATGTTTGATGAGTATATAAATAAAGCTCCTCATTTTCTTTTTGTATCAGCCACTCCAAGAGAGTTGGAGTTGGAGTTATCTGGAGAAAATGTAGCAAATCAAGTGATAAGACCAACAGGACTTCTTGATCCACAAATTGAGATAATGGAGAGCGAAAATCAAGTAGAATGGTTATTTGATGAGATAAAAAAAGTGATTGTTAAAGATGAACGGGTTTTAGTGACGGTTCTTACTAAAAAAATGGCTGAAGAGTTAAGCAGATATTACAACGAGTTGGGATTGAAAGTCAAATACATGCACTCTGATATTGATGCAATTGAGCGAAATCAAATCATAAGAGCGCTAAGAATGGGAGAATTTGATGTTTTAGTTGGGATAAATCTCTTAAGAGAGGGTTTAGATTTGCCTGAAGTTTCACTCGTTGCCATTCTTGACGCTGATAAAGAAGGATTTTTAAGAAGTGAAACCAGTTTAATTCAAACGATGGGAAGAGCCGCTAGAAACACAAATGGTAGAGTTATCATGTTTGCTAAAAAGATAACAGCATCCATGGAAAAGGCTATAAAAACAACACAGGAGCGAAGAAAAGTTCAAGAAGAATACAACAGAGAACACAATATAACTCCAACCTCAACAACAAGAAAATTAGATGAAAATCTAAAAGTTGAAGATATGGGAGATATTTATAGTAAATTTGATAAAAAAGATAAAATTCCGCCTAGTCAAAAAAGAGAAATTATAAAAGATTTAAGTGCTCAAATGCATAAAGCGGCAAAAGATTTAGAGTTTGAAAAGGCGGCAAAATTAAGAGATGAGATAGCAAAAATCAGAAAATTATAACTATTTTGTGACAATTTTTTGATATAATTGCTTGGTATGATTACTTTCTTTCAAAGAAATCTCAGAAATAATCCATTTGCGAAGCTTGCTTTGTGCTTTAGTAGAGCGTGAATTAATAAAGAGCTTTGCTCCTTATTAAGATGACAGTAAAGGAAAATAAAAATGTCTAATCCTAATGATCCGGCTTATTACATAAATAGAGAATTATCGTGGCTAAAATTTAATACTAGAGTACTAGAACAAGCTGGAAAAAGCGAACTTCCTCTTTTGGAGAGATTTAAATTTTTGGCAATTTATACAACAAACCTGGATGAATTTTATATGATAAGAGTAGCGGGATTGAAACAACTTTTTAATGCGGGTGTTATCGTAACTGGTGTGGATAAAATGACTCCTCTTGATCAATTAAGAGAGATAAGAAGTTATATCTTAAAAGAGAAAGAAATATTGCAAGAGACATATCATGAAATAGTAAAAAATCTTGAAAATGAAAATCTTTTTATAAAAAATTATGAAGATTTGGATGATGACTTAAAAAAGATTGCTGATGATTACTTTTCATCTAATATCCTACCTCTTATCATCCCAATAGCAGTAAATGCAACTCATCCTTTTCCTCATTTAAACAATCTAAGTTTTTCTTTGGCAGTTAAGTTATCTGATAGTGAAGGTGATGAAAAATTCAAATATGGGATGATACGAATTACTAGAATTTTACCTAGATTTTTTCAAGTCGATAAAAATACTTATGTACCAATAGAATCTATAGTTCACGAACATGCAGAGATAATATTTCCTGGTTACAAATTAGTTTCTTCCGCAGCCTTTAGAGTTACTAGGAATGCTGATATTGTCATAGAAGAAGAAGAAGCAGATGATTTTATGATGATAATGGAGCAAGGATTAAAACTAAGACGAAAAGGTGCTTTTGTAAGGTTAACTATACAACAAGGTGCAGATACTGATATATTAGAATTTTTAAATACTCATATGCAAATTTTTCACAAAGACATCTATGAGTACAACTTGCCTCTAAACCTTGGGGCGCTTTGGCAAATAGTAGGAGACAAAAACTTTTCCCATCTCACTCTTGCTCCTTTGCATCCAAAAGTATTGCCGCCACTTGATAAAAATGAATCAATCTTTAAAACAATCAGAAAAAATGATGTATTGTTATATCACCCTTATGAGAGTTTTGAGCCGGTATCCAGGCTTATAAAAGAAGCAGCAAAAGATCCAAAAGTGATTTCAATCCGTTGCACACTATATAGGGTAGAAAAAAATTCTGAAATCATAAACTCTTTGATAGATGCAGCAAATGATGGTAAGCAAGTAACTGTTATGGTTGAATTAAAAGCAAGATTTGATGAAGAAAATAACTTGCATTGGGCAAAAGCACTCGAGCAGGCAGGCGCACATGTGATATATGGCATCACTGGATTTAAAGTACATGCAAAAATCACACAGATTATCCGCCAAGAAGATGGTATTTTAAAATTTTACATGCATCTGGGAACAGGCAATTACAATGGGGCAACTGCAAAAATATACACGGATGTGAGCTACTTCACATGTAGAGAAGAATTTGGGAAAGATGCTACAACTTTTTTTCATATACTTTCTGGTTTTTCAAAAAATCAAAAATTAGATACGCTGAGCATGTCCCCGACTCAAATAAAATCTAAACTCATAAATATGATAAACAATGAAGCAAAACTGGGAGTTGATGGGCAAATTATCGCCAAAATGAATTCTTTGGTTGATACAGATGTAATCAAGGCTTTGTATAATGCCTCAAATAATGGTGTAAAAATCAACCTCATCATCAGAGGTATTTGCTGCTTAAAACCTGGCATAAAAGATATTAGTGAAAACATACGAGTTATATCGATTGTAGGCAGATTTTTAGAGCATGCTAGAATTTTTTACTTTAAAAATTCAGAACCCTCTATGTATATATCAAGCGCGGATTGGATGCCAAGGAATTTGGAGAGAAGATTAGAACTTATGACGCCTATAATAGAAAAACCATTGCAAGAAAAACTCTTAGAAATTCTACAACTTCAATTAAATGATAATTGCTTAGCGTGGGAGTTGCAAAGTGATGGAAATTACATAAGAGCCAAAAGTGATGATACAAAAATCATAAATAGTCAAAAAATCTTAGGTGATTATATAAATAAAATATATAAAACACTAAGAAAAGACGCAACCTCAAATAAAGCAGAGAGATTGGCTAAAAAATTATTTAAGGAAAGCTAAATGTTACTAGCATACAAAGGAATAGTGCCAAAAGTGGGTAAAAAAGTTTTTTTGGCTAACAGTGCAGATGTGATAGGTAATGTGGAGATAGGTGATAATAGTTCTGTTTGGTTTGGATGTGTGATAAGAGGCGATATAAATTCTATACAAATAGGTAAAAACAGCAATATACAAGATCTAAGTATGATACATGTTGAACATTACACAAAAGAAGATAAAAGCGACGGTCATCCGACTTATATAGGAGATAATGTCACGATTGGTCATAAAGTAATGCTACATGGATGTATCGTGGGAAATACCTGTCTGATAGGCATGAGTACCACCATACTAGATGGCGCTATCATAGGTCAAGAGTCTATCATAGGAGCTGGATCGCTTGTCACTAAAAATAAAATCTTTCCACCTCGCTCACTTATTATGGGATCGCCTGCAAAAGTTATAAGAGAGTTAAGCGGCGAAGAAATAGATTCTTTATATGAATCTGCAAGAAATTATGTAGAATATAAAAACTCTTATCTTTAGACTTGGACTTTAGTTTTTTTCTTTTTCTTTTTCTGTGTAGGGCGTGATAAATCTATGAGATCTTCTGTTGTTTTAATCTGTGGATCTAAGTTTTTTAAACAATACTCAAAAACAAAATCAGCCATCCTAGCATCCACTAAAGCTCTATGTTGTGCACCAAAAGTCATATTAAAATACTCCATTAGAAAACCTAGACCATATTTTTCTACTTTAAAACATTTTTTTGAAAGTTCTATTGTGCAAAGTTTTCTATTTAATAAAGGTCCAAAACCTGCCTTTTGCAAAGAAGCTGAGATAAAATTATAATCAAAATTTACATTGTGTGCTATAAACACTGCATCTGCCAAAAAAAGTCTAAATTGCTCTAAAACAAAGTTTAAAGATGGTGCATCTTTTAAATCATCAAGTGTAATTCCAGTCAAAATAGAAATTGAACTCGGTATAACATCGGCTTTAACAAATGATTCAAACCTATCTATTTCAGCACCATTTTGAATCATAACTGCGCCTATTTCTATGATTTGATTTTCATCTGGTTTGCTTCCATTTGCTTCTATATCTACGATGCAAAACTTTTGTTTTTCTATGGGAGTATTTTTTGTTTTTATAAAAATTTCATTATTTTTTTCACATATTGGGAGACCCAATAATCTTAGATTCTCAAAATCTTCAACGACAATATCCTCAAGGAATTTTTTTCCTTTTAATTCTTCTATAAATTCATTCTTGTTTATTTTTTTTTCTATTACATCTTTTACTAATCTATCAAAATATTTCAATATGACCCCGATTATTGTCTTTTGCTTTTTCCAAAAAGTCCTTCATCTTTCCTTCGTCTTTTTGACCTTTTTCTTTCTCAACTCCGCTACTTATATCAAATCCATAAAAATTATATTTTTTCAGTTCTTCTAAATTATCTGGATTCAAACCACCGGCAAGTATAATCTTTGAACAATCAATTCCATCAAACCAAGAAGAATCAACTCTCTTTCCTTCTCCACCAAAACTTTCTACAAATGCATCCACCAATCTATACTTATCTTGATATTTATACAAATCTTCTTTACAAGTCACTCTTACAACTCTCAAGTAAGGCACATCTAATTTTTTATAAAAATTTTCATCTGCATCAAAATGAATCTGAGCCAACGACATCTTAGACTCTCTACATGTAAGGTTGATTTCTTCTGGAGTAAAGTTGACAAAAAGCCCAACTTTTTCCACAAAAGGAGGAAGATACTTAACTATCTCTAGTGCAACCTTGGGCTTGATATATCTGGGGGATTTTTCATAAAACACAAAACCTAAAGCATCTGCTCCATATTTTATAGCATTTAAAGCATCTTTCAGGTTAGTAATACCGCAAATCTTTACTTTTGGAGTCACTGCTTTAAGCTACTTATCGCATCTTTGTACGAAGGATTGCTAAAAACATAATTTCCAGCTACCACTATATCAACGCCTGCTTTTTCTAACTCTTTTACATTGTCACCATTCACTCCGCCATCCACTTCGATGAGAGTTTTTAAACCAAGTTCGTTAATCATGTTTTTCAATATTTTTGCTTTTCCCAATACAGATGGTATAAATTTTTGACCACCAAAACCCGGATTTACACTCATAAGCAAAACCATATCTAAATCTTCTAAAAGATATTCTATTGCACTTGGAGGTGTATGAGGATTTAAGACAATTGCTGGTCTTATGCCATAACTTCTTATTTTTTGGATTAGTCTATGAGGGTGTTTTTCTTCTTCTATGTGAAAAGAGATAAATTCTGGTTTTATTGGGGCAAAGAGTTCCACAAAAAATGTATTGTTTTGCACCATCAGATGAATATCCAGTGGTTTTGTTGCAACTTTTGCTACAGCTTTAACAACTACTGGGCCGATAGTCAGATTTGGAACAAAATGTCCATCCATAACATCTACATGTACGAAATCACATCCACCATCACAGATTTTTTTAATTTCATCATCTAAATTTCCAAAATCAGCAGATAATATACTTGGTGCTACTTTCATTTTACTGTCTCCTTTTTACTGGGCAAAGCACAAGAAAAAATTCCTCGAACTTTTGCTTATGCTTTGCATAGAGTTGTTTTGTCTGCCATAATTTGTTGAAAATTGGTGGCAGATTCCTCGAACTATTTGCTTGTGCTTTGCATAGAAATTATTATTTTTGTGGATTTTATCGTTAATTTCATAAAATCTTTATAAATTTTTGGTATAATAGCGACCTTAATAAAAATTCAAGGGATAAAAAATGGCAAAAAGATGCGCTATAACAGGCAAAGGGCCTATGGTTGGTAACAATGTTAGCCATGCTCACAACAAAACAAAAAGAAGATTTCTTCCAAATCTAAGAAGTGTAAGAGTAACGCTAGATGATGGCACAACTAGAAAGATAAGAGTTGCTGCTTCAACACTTCGAACAATGAAGAAAAACGCTTAATCTTTCTCTATATAGTATATGGGGATTTAAAAGTGATTTAAGTGTCTTTACTTCAAAAGATAAAAAACCTTTTACATTGGAGCAACCGCTCAGTCCCCGCAATTAGCTTAGATACAGAGTTATATCAACAATTAAAACCTTTTCGTCTTCCACTTATCTTAACCGTACTTATGATAATGTTTGGAGCACTTGGCTACATCATCATAGATGACTTTTCCCTAAGCGATGCAATATATCAAGCAGGTATTACTTTTACCACAGTTGGTTTTGGAGAGATAGCTCCGATTTCGCAGGCTGGTAGAATATTTACAATAGCCCTTATAATACTTGGATTTGGAGTATTCTCTTTTTCAATTGGTATTTTAGTAGAAGTATTAAACAAGGGAGAATTTGTAAGAATTATAAAGGAGCGCAAAATGTTATATAAAATAGCCAGACTCAAAAATCACTATGTTATATGTTATCATAATGATTTCACAAAAGAACTAGCTGTCCAATTTAGGGAAAATCATGTGCCTTTTGTAGTTGTAGCACCAAATGCAAACTTATCCAAAATAGCTCAAGATTATAAATATCCTTACTTTGTTCAAGAAGAGCCACATACTGAAGTTGCGCTACTAAAATCCAATCTTTCAAGTGCAAAAGGATTAATTACACTTAGTGAAAATCTGGCAGACAATATTGCCCAAATAGCAACTGCGAGACTTTTTGAAAAAGAGTTGGGACTTAAGCGACCTTATTTTATAATGTCACATGCCAGCAAAGACATCGATTTAGAAAAGTTAAAAAAACTAGGTGCAGATAGTGTTGTGTCTGCTTCGAGACTTATGGCCCAAAGAATTAGTGCTATGAGTGTCAGACCGGATATGGAAAACATGCTTGAAAATATACTTTATAGAAGAGATATTCCATTGGATATGGAAGAGATTGAAGTTCCAGATACTTCGTGGCTTAGATTTAAGAAAATAAAAGAAGCTCATATCAGAGAAAGGGTAAATGTCAGTATTGTTGGCATAAAAGATGCAAATGGCAAGTTTACACCTATGCCAAAGGGAGATACTCTAATAACAAGCCAATCAAAACTTTTAGTAATAGGAACAGGTGAAGCAATAAGAGCTACAAAAAATATAATAAAAAATAAATACAAACCGGAAGAGTTAAAATATGTTTAATTTAATTTCAATAAATGGCGGACTGGATAATGTTGAAGGTTTTTACTCAGGCGGAATATCTGCTGGATTTAAAAAAGATGGGGGGCTTGATGTTGCTTTTATAAGGAGTGATAAAGAATGCGATATATCAGCAGTTTTTACTACAAACAAATTTCAAGCAGCGCCTATAAAACACTTTAAAAGGTACCCAAAAGATTTTAAAACAAATTTTATACTGATGAATTCTAAAAATGCCAATGCCATAACCGGACAAAGAGGAATCGAAGATATAGATACAATTTTTGCCAACTTAAAAGCCCCAAATATGCTAAATCCTGTAATGAGCTCGACTGGAGTCATAGGTTATCCTCTGAACACAAAAAAGATTATTGAGGCGACAAATAGATTTGATTATGATGAAAAAAATTCAGACTTTTGCGCGAAAGCTATCATGACAACTGATAGTTTCAAAAAAGAAATGTGTATAAAAGTGAAATTGGATAGTGGAGATTTTTTCCATGTAGCAGGCATTTGTAAGGGTGCCGGTATGATAAATCCAGCGATGGCAACTATGCTTTGCTTTTTAGTAACAGATGCAAATATACCAAAAAATGATATGGATGAAATTTTAAAAGACAGCATAGAGGAATCTTTTAATAAAATTAGTGTAGATGGTGATACTTCTACCAACGATAGTGTATTTTTACTTAATAATAAAACAAAAAATTCTTATGATAAAGTTGCTTTTAGAGAAGCTTTGAAATTCATAACAAAAAATTTGAGCTTGATGATTTTAAGAGATGGAGAAGGTTCAAATAAAGTAGTAGCTTTTGAAGTAAACGGAGCAAAAAATGAAGAAGAAGCTAAAAAAGCTGCCAAGGCCTTGAGCAATTCTTTATTGGTAAAAACAGCTCTCTTTGGAGAAGATCCAAATTGGGGAAGAATTGCCTCAACGATAGGAGCTGCAAATATAGATTGTGATGAAGCAAAACTGGAAATTTATTATGATAATGTTTTAATACATTCAAAAGAATTTACAATCTTAGATGAAAAAACAGAAAAAAAAGCTAATAAGGTTATGAAAAAAGATTCTTTTAAAATCACATGTAACCTACATGTAGGAAATTTTTCTTATGTTGCTTATGGCTGTGATTTAAGTTATGAATATGTAAAAATAAACGCAGATTATCGAACTTAAAGCATTTTTTTGTTAAAATTTTAAAAATACAACCCAAGGAGAAAGAATGTTACAAGAATACAAACATGTTATAACCAGTATGAAAGCAGAAAATGCACATTTTGCAAAAATGTTTGAGCGACACAATGAATTGGATCAAAAAATAGATGATGCTGAAAGTGGCAAAGAGTATGTTGAACCACTAGAACTTGATACTCTAAAAAAAGAAAAATTAAAACTCAAAGACGACGCGTATGCCATGATTATGGACTACAAAAAAGAAAATAACATATAGCAACTCTTGGAGGTATCAAAAGATATCTCCAAAAAACTTCAATATTACACAAAATGCGAGTAAATATTTTTTTTGCTTACAATATAATCAATTAACAATATTATTTTATATAAATATTAGATATAATAGTTATGCATCTATATAAATTATATTTTAGGAGAACAAAATGGTAAA
>CAZYTB010000072.1:0-12731 GCA_964650375.1 uncultured Campylobacterales bacterium
GTTGAATGTTCGGAAGTCGCGCCGAATCACAGATCCAATCAGGACGCCAACGTCCTCCCCAGCCCCCGACCCGTCGAGGTCGACTAGGACGAGATCCATTTGAACGCCGTTGAGCGCAAACGACGACGGCGGGTAAGGGCGCCTAGTTCGGTTCGCCATCGCGAACGTTACAGACGTGGCACTAGCCTCCAAGATCTCGCCTTGACCACTCACGGGGATCGCTAGAACCTCCACGTTGTTCCCGGCTGGAACTACTCCGTCTGAAATCCCCAGCCCGGTGAAGATTGTGTAGACCTTCGCTCCGGCGGCATGATCGGCCTGGACGGAATCGAGCACCCCGCGATAGATCGAGTTCAGCTGCACATTGCTGCCGCTTACCTGTGCACTCAAGACGAGAATGAATTCGTCATCAACCAGGCACAGCGAGAGAAGGTTGTCGCCGAGGTCAGAAACGTTTGTGAGCTCAGAGAATGCTTGATCCAGCGCAGATTGCGTATCGGGAGTTGGAACCAGGGTAATCGCCGAAACTGGGTTGGTGGCGCCCAGGTTCATCGGGGACAACAATTCGCCGATCAGGGTGAATCCGAAGTTGCGCCCGAACTCTTCGTAAGCCCCTGCGGGCGTCCCCACGGCGTTCCGCTGCCGCATGCTGATGTATACCTCGTTGGCCTGGCGGCGGGCAACGACGCATACCTTGTCCGTTTCAGGGGAGTCTGAGTCTGGATCTCTGCGAGTAAGTGCACGCGGAGCCTCAAAAATCAGCTGCTCGCCACTCGGATACGGTACGAGTTCATCGCCAGGAGGCGTCCAGTCGGAGTTGCCAGGCGTGTCAAAAACGCCATCGGCGGCGATAAAGACGTCTTGCACGGCGTTGATGATGATCTTGCCTTCGAGAGCTTGACCGTAATCGACGTCGAGCGCGCGCATCGGGAGGCGCGACACGCCGACGTCTTCGTCCGTAAAGGCAAACGGATCGCCGGGGAGGATGCCGTAGAGCGAACGATCGACAACAAGAGTGCCGTTTGATAGCGGCGTTGCTTGCGTCCGGAGCTCCCGAGATGCGAGCCGATTTGCAAGCTGTTTCGTTTTGACGCCTGGGTGTCGCACGGTAGTCGACACGTTCTTCCCTACGATCAAAACGTTCGCCATATCTTGAGCGAAACCGAACGTCTTTTTGTAGCTGTCGTCCTTGTCGTTGTACTCAACTCGAACTTGGTTCACCGTCCCCTCCCATGTGGCGACTGTGAAATTTCGAAGCTTCAGGAGATTCGTTGCGTTGACTTCTGGGACTGAGTTGATATCGAAATCGTCACGTATGAGCTTGATGCGCCATTGACCAGTGAGCGGATTCGGGAAGAGGATTCCGTCGATCTGTTGCTCGATCTGCCGAATGAGATCCGGCAACTCCATTGAGCTATCAATCAGAAATGAAAATCCGTTTCCCTCAGCGAAAAGCGTTTCACCGGCTGCGACAAAAACAGCCGTATCGATCAGGCCAGGATCGAATCCATATCCCCAATCCGCACTCGTCAGAATTTCATAGAAGACATTTGCCGGGTTTGCACCGCCGTCGATGATGTGTTTGTCTCCCGTCAATCCGAGTCCATTAGGCGTACGTCGAACCTCGTACTTCTTGTCTGCCAGGGTCGGACTGTTCCCGACATACGTCGGATGCGCGAGCGGGACGACGTAGCTGAGGCCTCTATAGGCAGGTGTCGAACCGTTAAAGTCTTGCTTCGCCGTTCCCCAAGACAAATCTACATCCATGAATGCGCCAGTCCCACCGGTGACTGGCGCAGGGTTCGATGACTGGACGGTGTACGTGCCGGGATCGATAACGGTAAGGACCGGCTGCCCGCCAAACAGGAAAGATGTGATCTCAAACTGAGCGCGGACAGATGCGACGCCGTCTCCGTTCTCCGTCAAAATGTCACCAAGCGTGTATCCGGCATTGTAGAAGACTGGGACAGCAGCGAGCACATCCCCACCGGCGAGATAGCCGCTAGGAACCTGTGTTGTCGTCCCACCGAAGAATTTGAAGTCCCCGACGTACCCCCCGTTGCCTAACGGGTACCCGCCGAAGAGTTCACGTTCATCGATTGAAAAATTGCCATCGTGAGCAATCGGCGCTGCTGTGAAATCGTTCGTTAGCTTGTTGTCGACCCACACTTTTCGCAGTTCATCTACAGGGCCGATGCAGAGCGCCTCCTGAACCCCGAGGAAAAATTCATAGCCACGGATTACGGTTTCCTTCTTAAACAGATTGATCCGAACGGAATCCGTCAACGCGTTCTGAACATAGTTTCCATACCAGATGACGTTGAGGCCCTCGATCCGGAACGTTCCCCATCCAATCGGGACAACCCGCCCCTCCGTCGCCGTCGGGAACTTGATGTCGCCCAGCCCAGAAGGCTTAGCATTCTCAATTTTCAGCTTGGGTTTCGTCAGGTCTGTAATTACGAACATCGCCGCGTAGATAGCGAGCATTGCCCAAAACCCAGCCCTGCGTAGGAGCGACGGGCTGTTGCGCCAGCGGATTTCGGCGAGCTGATTGCGTGAGAGTTTCATTGGAATCCTATCTCGAACGGGTTGCTCGTAGGAACCCAGTTGAACCCGCCGTACTCAACGACGTTTTTGAATTTTGAATCGCACACCGAGATTGTATGGCCACATCCAGCGAACACGTTGATGGACGACGGAGTCTCGGAAAAAGGAAGATGCAAGGTCAGCACATTGCCAACCTGCTTGGTGACCATGCGGTACTCCGATTTCCCGATCACCTCGACGTAACCACCATTCATCCATCCATCTGCATACGTTCCGGCAATCCCAGATGACACCGTCAAGTCATGGCCAGCGATTGAACTAACCGCGAGTGCCGACGCCCTAAACGCTGCATCCGTATCGTCAACCTTGCATGTCGTCGGATGGTACAGGACGTGGTTGCACGCGCTCTGAAAGGTTCGCCTTGGGATAGCTCGCCCAGCAGAAGATAGCGCCGTGCGACAGGTCAGAATTGTTTCCTTGCCACCCTTCTTGAAGGATGCTGATTGAACATACCCATCAAAGATCTTGGTCACCTCCGGCGTCGGGAGGTCGTCACGATGAAATCGACTAACCTGCACGCGGATACGGAACCCTGGGATCTTGCCACGGAAAATCTTCGCAATCGAGCTAACCGTTGGGACTGTTATCTGGAAGTCATAATCCCGCTTTTCGGGACCATCAATGTTTTGGTTTCGCGATAGTCCCTGCTCCGGGGTGTAGGTCTGCGCGGAGAGAGTAACGGCATCCTCCGCAGACGTTAAGTAAAGCGACGAAGCTCCAATCGTGAACTCGTAGACCTCGACCGGCCGCCCACTCTCAATGCTTCCCTCAAATGCGGCGTAAGTCATTCGAAGAGAACCTTGACCGGTGCGGACATGTAGGCGCGTAGCGCGACAGAGTCGAAGTCGATTTTCATACGATCAGTGTCAAACCTGACTTTCTCGACGTAATCAATGCGCGAGATCTGATTAGGCGTGATTGTGCTTGGCCAAACGGCATCGACTACGAGCTGATCAACGCTCGCCGTCGGTGAACTTGATCCGATGATTGTTCGAAGCAAAGGAGTGGATCCATCCACAAAGCTAATGCGGATGACGTTCTTTGGACGCCGGTTTCGAACAAACTGGGCGTAACCGACATTCGAAACATCCATGACGTTCGATGCTCCAATCAAATCGTTAACGGCGACCAGGTCATCGGAGTCACGCGGTACATAGAATGAAGTCCATCGCCCCTTGATCGCATGTAGCATTTGCCGCATTTCCCAGATCGCCTGGCGGCCGTCGGCACGGATCGTGAACAGGTGCGACCGTTTTCCTCGCTCCCAAAACGAGTCCTGGTATCGCAATCCAATCTTGCCATCTACCTGCTCGAGCTTAATCGTCATCCGATTGCTAAACTGCCCACGTCGCATCACATTGCCGCCATCGAGAAGTAGCTTTCCATCGAAAGACGAGAACGCAGACAGGTCTGCCAAGTCGACGTCGTTGTCTGTCGATTCGAACTGGATATTCACGCGCTGCAAATTGGCTGGCCAGCGGTCTCCAGAGATAGCCTTCTGCGCAGTGCATGTTCGCAATGGGAACACTTCTGTGCCAACCGGATATGAGTTCACCGACGGAGACTCGAGGGCAATGGTTGTCGACGCAATCCCTCCTGGCGACACCTCGAGCACGTCAAATGTCCCTTGGTCGGAGAAGATGACCACAAGCCCGCCGACACGGAAATCGCGGTAGGCAGTACTCCCTACGTTGATCGTCGTGTCGCCAGCCGTAACGGTTGAGGTTACCTCGGTACCATCGAGCCGAACAGGAACTCCAAATGTGAGCGCCTGAAAATCGAACATCAAGTTCTCAAGCACCTGGGCGCCTTCGCCTTCGTCGATGAGGTACCGATAGCTCCACGATTGACGTGGCGACTTGCGAACAGAGTGCCGCTTTTCTGTGCCGTCTTTTGACTCATGTACATTCGTCAAGAATGCCATGAATTCTGAAAACAGCTGTTCCGGTGCGACGCCCCACATGACGATGCGCTGAATCTCAATCGGAACGAACAGCGTGTAAAGTCCAGAGAACCCGAAGTCTAGCGTTGAATCGACGAATGCATCTCCAGACGTCGAGACATCAACGGTCATCTGGATGCCGGAGAGCGCATCAACTTGAGTTGGCAGCGATGGAGCTCCACTAAGCGATGTTCCGGCACCTGCATTGCTCACAAACGACGTCCACTCCTTTGGCGCGTTCCTAAATGCGTTGAACACCTCAATCGGTACGGATTGATTGGAGAGCAAGTTCCCGAAATCAAAGCTACGTGGAATCACGTGAAACGCATCGAACCAATAAGAGCCAAGCGTGCTCTCCGGTACCTCCATGGCGTCGAACACGTCGACTACGTTGACGATTTTGTTTTTTGTATTCGTCGTTAGAACGCCGGGGCTATCGGGCGATGGCCCAGAGTTAATCACAAGCGCTTGTACTGGAAGTGACGGCGAAGGCAGAACCGTTGCGACCTGCGCGTAGTACGCGGGAACTTGCTCTGTCGGAGCCCCCTGTACAAAGGTCGCCATCGGCTAGAGAACCTGCCTGTAGGCGATCCCGAAGAACTGCGAAGCTCCAGCGACTACCGCGAGCGTGCGGGATGCCATAGGGAAGACAAACCATGTGTCGCCCCCCTGAATTACAGATTGCCCTGGCTCAAAGTTGCGGTTGTTGATAACTGCAATGTCGGGCATGTAGCCCATGAGCTGTACGCGCGCATTGTTCGGGTCTCGGTAATAGGCCGATATCCGGTTGAGTCCAACAAGCCCCGACCCGCCATTACCAACAACCATTCCAAATCCCCTGATGTCCATACCGGAACGAAAACCACCATGGATCTGCCGCCGAACAGCACCAGCGGTATCTGTTAGCAAGCTGCTCGACGCCATTGATACGCCCCAAATAGCTGGCGATTGATTTGCGAGACCACTAGCGATCCTGACCGTGCTCGCACGGAGCCGCGATGCCGAGGAAACGGCCAGGCCGTCGAGCAGCATCACGTGGTTTGTATGTAAGGCGGTCGCGCCGAGTGTTTGCGTCTGGTAGTGACCGCAGACGTATTCACCACCGACCCAATTATCACCGAACTTGACCAATCGACCGAAATTGAGATGTCTAAAAACACCTGTTGACGTCTCGACTACAACGTGGATGTAGTCGTGAGTTGCAGTGTCATCGGCGAAGAAGGAATAGCTCGGATACGGACCATTGCCGATTTCGGAAACGCAGCGCTCTCCATTGAGATTGGAGTTCGTGTGTCCGGTAGTTGTAGCGTTGTAACCGTTCCCACTGTCGTTCGTGTGTGCGCCAGGTGCGGTCGTCGTCCCGATATACCCATCGGCGTGGTGCACGCTCATATGCTGCGGCGGGGACTGCGCGCCGACAGGGTACTTGGCGGAAAAAGAGAGACTCCCTTTATGTAACTCGAACCACCCATCGGTCGTCTGCGGATTGCTCGGGTATCCACGCAACCATCCACCGTGAGTAGTCACGGCGAAAGTGTCCAGTTGGGACAGCAAGTCCTCCAAATCGACTGCGGCTCCTGTTTGATACGTCATCTGATCAGTTTTCCCGCAGGGCTAAAAAGCTAAATGGTTGAACGCGAGTTCCGTTCTGGACAATCGAATAATGAGCGCCACCCTGTGCGTGTCGATCGCCACTCGATACGGCGGCGTCAGCGGTGTGGAACCACCACGCACCATCGATTTCACCGAAGACCCTGTAGCGCCCACTCGAAACATCCGACTGGACAATCGTTACTGGGAACAGCGGGAAAAGGTCGCCGCCTGTGTCGGGTGTTCTGTAAATGGAAATCGGAGAACTAGCTAATGTCAAATCGTCATTGTCGAACCCAGCAGCTGGAGCCAGGGTAAATAACTGATCGTCAAGATCTCCGTGGGCATTGCATGGGCCGAGTGGCCACACTTGCACGCGAGGGGTGATGTTCTCCGTGGCATAACCTGGTGCTGTAGACGTATTCGATGCAATGCTCGAATTTTTCGCTTCGAGCCATGCACCCTCTGGCGCCCACACGAACATCGGGCCGTTGTTCCTTGAGATAACCTCTGAAATGCCACCGAAGACGGATCCGGTATCCCTATACCAGCACCTGCGACGATCAGACGATCCGGCAACGTATGCCGGGAATGGGAACTCGGTGGTAACGCCCATCTGGTTCAGCAAGCCGAACGAAATCTGTGGGTAGTAAACAGTCGATGCACCTTCGACGCGTGCGACGATGGTTACAGAGCGACCGGTCGCCCGTATCTCAAAATCGATATTGAACGCATCGGCATTTTTCAGTGGGAAGAACGCACCGTCGCCGCTTGTGCTTATCGTAAGCGTTCCATCTCCAGCGGCAGTGTTGAAGCCAGGCGAAACGTTTGGCTGATCGTGAAGGCCAAGCGATGCCCCCCAGGACGTCATACCGAACAGCGCCCAGTTGTAGACAGTGTTCACAGATGACTCGTCCGTGACGTCGGAGTACGTTTTGATTCCAACAATGGGCGCGATAGAAGCTCCGGCATCACCTTGCAGGACCACAACTGTATCGCCAGTCGTATCGCGCCAAGTCGCATTCAGTGTGCACCCCGATCCGCCGCTAGGTGAAACGGTCGTGAGAATGTTCCCTGTCGGGTAAACCTCGTAATCGCCCCTTGTAAGGATCGTCACCGTTGCAACGTCGGTGGCGCCGAGCGTCGCAACGGTCATAGTCGCGGCCGCTCCACCCTCTGCAACGACGCCGCCAACCAGCGTGAGCACATCGCTGACAGAATACCCTGCTCCTCCAGCGGCGACTGTGGGCGTCGCGTCGATCTCACTTTCGCGAGCAAGTTGCGTCCATCCGGTTGGCGCAAGCGTAATGTCGAAAGTTGCGCCTGTCCCACCGCCGCCCGTCGCTGCATTTGCCGTCGTGGTCGTCGGATCAACTGTGTAAGCACCGCCGCGATAAATGCGGGCAACGGTGATCTGCCCAGCGGCGACGGCGATGACCTCGATTTGCGCGATATGAGTTTGAGTCGCGCCCGTGTTGTCGATGCCGAGAATGTCACCGGCGACGTACGTCCCTCCGGTTCCCGCATTGTTTATTGCTACCGTCGCGACATGCCTCGAAGTCAAAACCTGGATTGTCTGATCCAGGAAGTCGATGTAGTCCGTCGCAGTTACTACGTTGTAAGTCATCTGGCAAGGCCTTGAAGAGTGCGCGGGTTGCGCTGAATAGTATTTATGACGGCGTCGTCGAAATCGGCAGGACTCTCTTCCTGAATCACGTTTTGGATGTTCACGTTTGGGCCAGCGACATTGACTACCGGTGCGGCCGGGCTCGCAGTTGAATTGAGGATCGCCGCCGTCTCGCCAGCGGGGATGATGTTGCCAGCAGTTTCAGGCGAGAAGAACTCCGGCCCTTCTTCGCCGACTAGGAAAGTGCCGTTTGGGCTGACAGGTCCACCGTCGGCGCGCGCGCCAAATAGCGCACCAATTCCGCCGGCAGCACCTTCGCCACCGCCTCCACCGATAGCGGCAAGTAGCGCTTGCTTGATGAGCAAGCGTGCAATATCGGAGAGAAGGCTTTGCGCGAATGAACTGAAATTCAGCTTTCCAGTCGTCGCAAATTCGACCAAGGCATCTTCGGCCTTTTGAAAACCATTGATCGCTAGATTTTCGGCGGCGCCACGCACATCAGTAATGCGCGCCTGGGCCGTTTTGAGGCCACTGGAAAAGCCAGCCGATGCGGTATTTGCAGCCGAGCTAGTTACATTGAGCTTCTCCAGTTCCTCGCGGTAGGTTGCGGCGCTGATTGCTGTCGAATCGTAGAGCGCTTTTAGATCGAGAAGTGCAGCGGTTCTGTCTTGGTCTTTCCCCTGGATGCTCTCGAGCAGCTCCGCGCGACGCTGCTCTTCTTCTGTGAGGGGATTTAGAGCATTTCTGACGTTCTCGAGCTCAGCTGCGAACCGGCCAGAGCTATCAATCCCACTCGCGATGATCGCCTCGAGAGCTGTTTGGCGCTCGATCAGTCGCTCCGTGGGACCATTCACCTCCTCGATCAATGCCGCCTGCAGGGCATATTGAGGATTGAGCAGCTGCAGCGCCTCGGCGTTGCGCTCGAGTGCCGCCGTAGCCTGCTCCTGGCTCACTGCCCCGGATGTCTCGAGCTGCTGGATCGCCTCCATACGGGCCAGGAGGGCTGCCTCTGGGCCTTCAATCTCGGCCAGGGCCCGCGCACGGTCGCGCTGAGCCTCCGCAAGGCCGCGTGTGGCCTCCTGCTGCGCGAGCAGGGCTTCGGATAGGTTGCCACCGCCAGGAGCAGCGAAACCGCTTAAATCGACGTTTCCGGCGGCCTGTGCTAAGGCCAGCAGGGCGGCCGTCTGTTCCTCGGTGGAGATCCGGCCCTCCTCCTGCAAAACTCGAAGAGCTTCCACCTGGGCGGAGAAGTTCTCTTGCGGTCCACGAATGGCGTCAAACGCAGCTGCCTGATCGCTGAGCACCTGGTTTCGACGGAGGGCGCTCTCGATTTCGGCTTCACGCGCGCCCGTGACCTGCAGCCCGGATTCGCCCTCGAGGTCGGCGATCTCCTGCAGGAGCGCAGATTGGATTTGCCGCTCCCTGGCATTCTCGCGCAGGAGAGAGTTCTCGCGCTCGATGCTAGTTACGACGCTCCGCGATGCAGCATCCAATTGCTCAAGGGCAATGATTTGCTTCTCTGCCTCTTCGGTGGTCTTCGCTGTGCCATCTGCAAGAAATCCCTGCTTAACTCCGAGAGCATCGAGCTTGTCTGTAAGGATCTCGATCTGCTGCGCGGCCGCCGGAGTTGTTTCGCCAGTTGTCTGAATCGTCGCATTGATCTGATCAAGCGCTTTCTGCGCCTTCACGATGTCGTCGCCGACCTTGCCAAATTCAGTTAACTGGAACTTGCTGCCAGCCTCTTCGATTTTGAGGATCTTCTCTTCGACCTTCGTCAGTTCATCAAGGAATTTGTTGAACGCGACACCGGCCAGCGCGACACCGGCGACGGCGATGGCAAATGGGTTGATGACAGATAGCAATCGAGCGGATGCTGTGGTCGCTGCATTTGCCGATGCAAGTCGTGTTTGAGAAGCTGCCAATGCGTCGCTTGCCACGACGTTAGCCGCACGCACACCGACAAGCCGCTGCTCGATGACTAAGGCGGCCGCGTCAACTTCTGCGCCAACTCCGCTCGCTACAGTTTCTGCGAGCTGAGCTTCTGTTGCAGCCAGTGTTGCGACGGCGCGGCGTGCGGCGGACTTAGCAGCTAAATTGTCCGCAAAGGCTTGCGCCTGTGTCGCTGTCGCAGATCCGAGCATTACGGAAGTGCCGGCGAGCAACGACAAGCGCAGTTTAATGAAGCTCGAAGCCAGGGCTAAAACACCGGCTCCAAGCGGTACCAGTTTCACAGCAGCGAAAGCAGCGCCCAGTGTTACCGCAGCAGTGGAGAGCGCGTCGATGTTCTCGGCCGCGAACCGCGTACCAGTGGCAACCGCGTCAAAGAACGATTTAAGCGTAGATGTTGCGCCCGCATCTCCAAACGCCAAAACGAATCCCTCGATTGCTGACTTGGTGGCCAGGATCGAACCATTCAAGTTGTCGTCCATCGTCGCCGCAATGCGCTGCGCAGTCCCGTCGGCGTTGCGCAATGCCTCAGTGAACGCTTCAACATCGGAGATGCTTGTCCGCAGTACCTCGAACGCAGGTCCACCACGATCACCGAAAAGCTCTAGGCCGAGTCCAGTATCAACGCCCGCATCGGCGAGCTCTTTCAGCGCGGCCGTCAAGCCAACCGCCGATACGCGGTAGTCCTTCGTCTCGAGCCCGAGGTCACTAAGTACCGATCTCGTTTTGCTACTCGGGCTCTCCAATTCCGAGATGATTCGGCGGAGACCTGTTCCGGCAAGGGTTGCCTGCAAGCCAGCATTCGAGAGCGCCGAAATCGCAGCCGTGGTCTCTTCGATCTCGACGCCAACACCAGCGGCGATGGGCGCGACCAACTTAAGGCCATCGGCAAGCTGGGTGACAGTCGTGTTCGCACTGTTCGCGGCCAGGGCCAACACGTCAACAACTCGACCGGACTCCGACGTTTCAAGACGAAACGCTGTAAGTGCGTTCGATGCAATGTCGGCCGCTTCGCCGAGGCCAAGGGCGCCAGCCTGCGCCAGGTTCAATGTCCCGCCAATAGTCTCGAAGACTTCCTGCGCATCGAATCCAGCGCGGGCGAGGAAGGTCATTCCCTCGGCGGCCTGGGTCGCACTAAAACGCGTGTTCGTTCCGAGACTCTTCGCCTGCTCTTCTAGGCGAGCAAAGTCAGCGCCGGTTGCTTGCGTGATCGCTGCAACCGAACTCATCTCTTGGCCGAATCCAGCGAGGGTACGGGTCGCCGAAGCGATGCCCGCACCCAGCGCTAGCACTCCGAGGGCGCCAGTTAACGTCTTGCGGAGCTTTGCTGCTGCGCCTTCTGTTTTCTCTAGTTCACTGCGTACTTTCCGCGCGCCTGGTGTGGCCTGCCTCGGATCGATAACGACTTGAATGAGAAAACTTGTCATGGCTTAACTAGCGGTTGTATGGAGTGACTTTTTCGTCACCCCCACCTTTATTGCCGCCCTGCTTGTTTAGGCGGACATAACGATCATGCTCTCGCTTTTGGAAAAGCAAAAATCCAGTATCCATTGCCGAGATCAACTTCCAAAAGATCCCTAGCGTACGCCCGCGAAGGCCGAGCTCTTCCCTGGCGTAATAACGAACCGAGGACCATGGGATTGGGCCCATCGTTTGACTTCCTTGGCTGCGCTCTGTAGCCAAGACCCAAAAGGATTCCATGATGAGCCCCTCGCCCCGAAGAAGCTCTGGTCGGTCGACAAGCCAGTCGGGATCCTGGCGACCCTTTGCGCGTCCCGAATCGATTGAGAATTTCTCTCGTCGATACCGAAGCTCCCAAAGGAGTCGCCTCGTCAGTTTCCCGCTTGCTCTTCAACTTCCACGTCGCTAGGAGAATCCTCGGCGAGGAAGTTCTCTGGCTTTGCTGCAAAAATGGAGACATCTTGAACCAACCAATCAGGAAGCGCTTTAAGGAATTCAAGACACACGTTTGCTCCATACGGGATCGGCTTTCCCTCGCTGTCCTGGACTCTATCCCAGCCGACAATAACGTGCTTCGGGAACAGCCTGCGATCCAGATTCAAGCCATCATCGAGCGCGTCAATTGTTTGCGCGCGACGCTTCTGGCCGCCCTTTGCGTTGGCGTCTATGATCGCCTGGGTATATGCGCGATTGCTTCTGCCCGCATGCTTGAGCTTGAGGCGCGGATTGCCAGGTAGCTCAATAGGGAACTCATACCAGGTGGTTCTGTCGGACGGGTCGAACGCAGAAAAGTTGCCGAATTGTGATTCCATGATTTGCTTCTTGTTTTTGCAGTGTCGTTGCCGCCGTGAATGAAAAGCGAGAGAGTGCCTGGCGGTGCGACACCCCCTCGCCGAAAGATTATGCCGCCGGGAAAACGGGGAAGAGCGAAACGCCCATGGACGTCTTGAGGATCGGATCCTCAAATGCCTGCACTGTCAATCCAATTCGGACGGATTCGTTTACCGGAAACTCCTTTCCGTCGCTACCGATAGTTGCACTCGGGATGTCCACAGCAATCGCGCCATCGTCATTGCGCATAAGCCAATCCATCGAGACGGTAGTGTTGGCTCGGATCCTCGCAGGGATCTGCGGGTTCGTAAACAGCGCTTGGGTCTCGATGTCAACTTCGAAGTTACCGAGATTCATATACCTGGCACCCAAGCGGCCCAGCACCTTTTCGGGCGCCGCGTTGTTGTTCATCGTGACCGTCATATCCTTAAAGTCGGAAGTCAATCCGGTCTCGTCGAGATCCTCGATCCGCAATCGAAAGAAATCGCTCGACGTGTTGAGTGCGCCAGTAAAGAGCGGCTCCCGCGACGCCGATGCGCCAGACTTCCGCGATGCATTGTCGACAGGTTCAGCGGCATCGATCCCGATGAATGCAAACGTCGCCGTGCTCTTGTCCGTCAGCGGCATGTTCCACGTCAGCTGAGCGGCCAGTGCACCTGTAACGTAACCAAGCCCATCGGGGTTAGCGACGGGGGTCGGCGGGTCGGTTTCGAATAGGTTCGGGTA
>CAZYTB010000073.1:0-12480 GCA_964650375.1 uncultured Campylobacterales bacterium
TTATGACCAATTTAAAGATGGCGTAAAAGATGGTGGTGTTATAGTGGTTGAGCCAAATCTTGTCACACCAACTGCGAACGATAAAAAAAGATGGAAAATTTATGAAATTCCACTTATTACTATAGCTAAAGAAGAAGTAGGAAATGTTATTACTCAATCTGTTGTAGCACTTGGCATAACAATGGAAATGACTAAAGTACTGGATTTTGATTTGGTTTTAGAAGTGACACTTGAAAAAGTACCTAAAAAAGTTCATGAAGCAAATATAAAAGCGTATGAACTTGGCATTAAGTATGCTAAATTAGCAATGGCATAAAAACATTAAGCCATGAGAGAAAATTCTCATGGCTATTTGTAACAATATTATACATTTACCTCCTGTTTGAAATATTTTAACCCTTTTTTACATAAAATTTATTTTTTTTACATTTTTTTGTAGTAACATGTCTATAGATTTTTAAAATTCTTAAAGGAGAGAATATGAGAAAACTTATTTCATTGGTACTGTTTTTCGCAACAGTTGTTGTTAGTGGTAGTTTTGCTGCTTATCCATCTAAAACTATTAAACTGATAGTTCCTTCAAAAGCGGGTGGTTCAACAGATACTACAGCAAGATTGTTTGTAGTAACTGCAAAAAAATATTGGAAAGGTGCAGATTTTATTGTCATAGATAAGTCAGGATCTGGTGGATTGATGGGTTTTGAAGCAGAAGCAAGAAGTAGGCCCGATGGCTACACTATAGGTTTGATGTTTACCCCTCAACTTGTAGCCCATATTGTTTCTAAAAGAGCAACATATACTCTAAATTCATTTAAGATTATAGGAAATATAGCAGAAGATCCTGAGATTGTTGTTGTAAATCCTGCAAGTAGTATTAAAAGTTTAGATGATTTAGTAAAAGCTGCAAAAGCAAAAAGATTAACGGTTGCAGTTAACGGTATTGGTAGCGATGATTTTTTGGCTGCAAAAAACTTTGAAAGCCTAACAGGAGTCAAGTTTAATCTTATGCCAACCAAAGGCTCAACTGAGCAAAAATCTGCAATATTGGGAAATCATGTAGATGTTGCATTTATGAATTTATCTCAAATGCTTTCTCAACATAAGGCTGGTCAAGCCAGAATTATTGCAATTTTGTCTAAGAAAAGAGCTTCAGTAGCGCCAGATATTAAAACAGGGGTAGAACAAGGTTACAATACTTTTATGACAGCAACAAGGGGTATGATCATAAATGCTAAAGTTAAAAAAGCTATAGCAGATAAAATTGTTGATTTATACACAAAAGTTGTAAATGATGAAGGCTTCAAAGAAAAATGCGCAAAAAGTTTTATATTTTTAAATCCTATGAATGGGGCTGAATATAGGACTTATTTAGAAAATTTACAAAAAAGTACTCAAAAAGTTTTTGATGCCTCACCTTGGTAAAAATGGAATGAGTAAAAAGTATATAGACATAAGTTTAAGTATATTTTTTATTATTTTAGCAGTGCTACTCTACCGTAGCACTGCATCTTTTCCGAAGTCTGCTCTTTTTACAACAGCTGTATATATAAAGTTTTTGGCAATATCCCTAGGTTTTGCCGGTGCTGTGCAATTATTCTTGGCATTTTTGTCTGATTTTTCTATAAAAGTAGATTTTACCAAAAATCCAAAAAGATTTTTTATACTTATATGCTCTTTGATAATATATGTATGGATAATGAAATTTTTTGGATTTATAATTTCAACCTTAATCTTTTTGCCATTTACCATGAGATATATGGGTTATAAGAAATTTAGAAAATCTATCATTATATCTGCAGGAATAACACTTTTTGTGTATTTGCTATTTGTAAAAGTATTTGAAATTGATCTTCCTGAAGCAACAATTTTGTTTCAAAGTTAGAGGTGATTTGATATGATTATATTAGATGCTTTAAATGCAGTAATGTCTGTAGATGTTTTACTTGCTGTAACGATTGGTTCGATTTCAGGCATTATTATAGGCGGAATGCCAGGACTTACGGCTACTATGGCAGTTGCTTTGCTTATACCAATCACTTTTTCTTTTACTCCTCTAATTGGTCTTTCTTTGATGGGTGGCGTTTATGCGGGAGCCATGTACGGAGGCTCAATTTCTGCAATTTTACTTTCAACTCCCGGAACTCCTGCGGCTGCTGCGACTGCCATCGAAGGCTATCCCCTAACAAAACAAGGAAAGGGTGGATTAGCATTAAAAGTTTCAGTAATTTCTAGTTTTATTGGTGGAACATTTTCTGTAATTGTTTTGCTTTTGGTTTCTCCTCTTTTGGCGCAATTCGCACTAAAGTTTGGACCAGCTGAGTATTTTCTACTTGCATTGATGGGACTAACTGGTGTGATATCTGTCTCAAGCGGTGGGCTTACTAAGGGAATCCTGTCTGGTCTTATCGGTCTTATAATTGCTCTTATCGGAACGGATCCTATGAGTGGAATGTTAAGATATACATTTGGTACTATTGAATTATATGAAGGTGTTTCTTTTATGCCTGCACTCATTGGTATGTTTTCTATCACTCAAATGCTTGCTCTTACAAGTGAAAAAAGAATTGCAAATGACAATATTGATCTTAAAACAATAAAAAGAGAAAAAATGCCAAAAGGAATGGCTCCATTTATTGCACTTGGAACTGTTGTTGGAACGATAGTTGGCATTATACCAGGCGAGGGTGCTACTATAGCTGCTTTTGTATCCTATAATATGGCAAAACAAAAATCAAAATTTAAAAACCTGTTTGGCAAAGGAAATCCGGAGGGAATTGCAGCTGCAGAGAGTGGAAATAATGCTTGTGTTGGAGGCTCTTTAGTTCCTCTTTTGACTTTAGGAATCCCAGGAAATACAGTCTCAGCTGCTTTAATGGGAGGCCTTATGGTACAAGGATTAATCCCAGGACCAGAACTGTTTACAAAATATGGACAAATTACATACGGCTTTATTTTGTCATTATTTATTGCAAATATAGTATTCTTAGTAGTAGGATTGTATTTTGCACCTTATTTTGCAAAAGTTGCTTTAATTCCTGCTGCCATATTAATAGCCGCAATCAGCGTATTTGCTGTTATTGGCTCTTATGCCATAAACAATAGTATGTTTGATGTCTGGTTGATGTTGATTTTTGCTTTTGGAGGGTATTTTTTAAATAAAATGGGATTTTCACTAAGTGCTATAATATTGGGCATGATATTGGGTCCTATTGCAGAATCAGGCTTTGCCCAAGCCCTTACTATTTCAGGTGGGACTTATGGTATATTTTTTGCCTCAACCCCAGCAAAAATTTTATGGATAGTAATAATAGCTTTATTAGTTCAACCTCTCATTGGTTATTATAAGAGTAAAAAAATAGAAAATATTGCATCTTAATTATGGATATAAATCAATTTATTAAAATAACGAATTCAAATGAATTTGAAATAAAAGTTAGCTATCCTGCAAATACAGATAAAAAAAAGACACAATACAACATAAATATATATATGTTTTTACCTGAAAACCTAAATATAAATAAACAAACTTATTCTAAACAAGTTTTCTATAATGATTATCAAGGATATATTAGACTTATCACTCCAAAGTATAATATTAAAACTTTATCAAAACGATTGTCAAATTTTATAAAATTTTTAGAAACAGATATTGATGATAAGAAAAAATATGAATATATTAACTATGAAATGAAAATGATAGTTTGCTCCTATATTAATTATTTAAAATTTTTTTCACAAGATATTGAAAATAACCATATAAAGCAGAGACGAGCAAAAATTTTTGTAGAGAGAGTAAAGAGATTTGATATTTTAAAAAATAAATTATTTAATCTCCGTAAAACATCTAAAAACGGTGAAATAGTATATCTTATAGTGTCATCAGCCGAGTATATCAGCTTAATCACCCAAAACTATCTATTTATCATAAATATAAATTTAAGAAGTAAAGGGGAAATATACAAAAATACTGTTAATGAAATAATCAATATAATTAATAGCGAAATATCATTTGAAAAACAAAATAATATGCCATTTATATCAAGAGATGATGACTTGAATGAAAAAGTTATATTTAGATATAGTGTATTTAAAAAATATTTCTATAGTATACTTTTTTTGAAACAAGATGTAAAAGAAGATGCAAAAAGAATAAGACAAGTTTATTATGCTATTGCAGCTGGAATATCCATGGTTTTTGCAACAACTGTAGTATTTATAACAAAACAAAAATATGGAAATTTTACAACTCCTTTCTTTGTTGCTTTGGTTATAAGTTATATGTTTAAAGATAGAATAAAAGAATTATCTAGAATCTATTTTGAAAAAAAACTAAATATCAAGGCGTATGATTTTAAAGATAAAATATATGACATGGATAGGCATAAACTTTTTGGTTATTTTAAAGAAAGAATAAAATTTATCGAAAGAAACGAGTTAGATGAACCTATCGTTAAGACTAGATTGCTAGAAACAAATGATAGATTATCAACTTGGTATTTAAATGAAAAAATCCTCAAATATGAAAAAAATATAACTCTTTATAACCAAAATATTAAAGATTCTTATGATAATGCAATAGAAGGTATCACTGATATCATGCGTTTTGATATATCTAGGTTTACAAGAAAAATGGATGACCCAAAAGTGCCACTTTATAGAATAAATCATAATAATATATATGGAAATAAAGTTTATCACCTAAATATAGTGGTTGAATTTAACTCGCTGGATAAAAAAGATATATACAAGGTAAGATTAATATTAACAAAAAATGGGATAAAAAGGATAGAGATACCAAAATACAATATCGAGTTATTTCCTGGAAATATAAGAAAAAAGGATAAAAGTTGGTTTTCTCTAAGAAAAGACGGTTCTCTAAAACAAGTAGATAACTTTATAGATTGATTCTGTAAATAAAGATAAAATGAATACTTTCGATGTTGTAGTTATAGGATCAGGTGCAGCTGGTATGATGAGTGCTATTACAGCCGCACGCCTTGGAAAAAAAGTTTTACTTTTAGAAAAATTACCAAAAATTGCAGCAAAATTAAAAGCAACCGGTGGCGGTCGCTGCAATCTTACAAATACATTTTCCAATGAAGAATTTATGGAACGCTTTGGCAAAGATGGGCACTTTATGAGAGAAGCTCTAACTACTTTTAGTCACTACGAGCTTATCGAATTTTTTTCAAAATTAGGAGTGCAAACTCACGCACCAGATGGATATAGAGTTTTTCCTACTTCTCATAAATCTATAAGTATAATATCCGCACTGGAAAATGAAATGAAAAATTTAAATATAGAGATAAAATGCTCTTGTGAGGTAAAAAAAATAAACTTTAATGAAAAAAGAATAGAGGGTGTTAGCACTAACTGTGAAGAATTTTTTGCACCAAATATCATCATAGCAACTGGTGGATTAGGATATTCTGTTTTAGGCGCCAATGGTGATGGATATAATTTTGCAAAATCAGCAGGACACAAAATCACAGACTTAAGCCCCGCTATGATGCCTTTAAGAGTAAAAGAAAAATGGGTTGAAAATTGCAGGGCTGATACTATTGCTAAAGTTGAAATTCGAATAGATTTGTCAAAAACAAAGAAGCTTAAGGCAAATGGCGATTTAATTTTTACAAAAAATAGCATAAGAGGTCCTGTAGTTCTAGATTTCGCAAGATTTGTCACTCCTTTGCTTAAAAAATATAATGAAATTCCTTTACTACTAAATCTGACAAAAGGCAAAAATGAAGAGCAAATTCGAATGCATCTGAAAAATGAAGCACTAAAAAATCCAGATAATTCTATATTGAAACTTATTTCAACTTTATTGCCTTTGTCTATTTGTAAAGAATTATGCAAACAAGTTGAAATAGATTTTACATGTAAATATTCAAAATTAGAAGGAGCCAGTAGAGATAAATTGATTAAAATACTAACCTGGACACCTTTACATGTAGTAGGTCATGACGGTTTTGATAAAGCGATGATAACAAGAGGTGGGGTGTCTCTTAAAGAGATAAACCCAAAAACTATGCAAAGTAAACTTATTAAAGGCCTATATTTTTGTGGAGAAGTAGTTGATTTAGATGGACCTTGCGGCGGTTATAATTTACAATGGTCTTTTTCCAGTGGTTATTTGGCTGGGTGTTTGAAGTAAGAATATAATGGCAGAATTGTTAAAATATTTATACAATAAGAAATATTTGAATTTATTGTCAAATGAAATTTATATAGTGTATCCAAAATTTAATCAAAATTCTTTTTTATCTCAAATATTTGATATAAATTGGACGGAACTAGAATTAAAATAAAGAATGAGGCATATTTCTGCAACTCTTTATGATTTTTTACCAAATAACTATCACGAAGCAATAAAAATTCTTCAAACTGTTTTTTTAAAAATTAGCCCAAAATATTCTTTAGAAAATATGATTTTTCAAGATTTTGTAGAAATACATGGTATAAAGAATTTTAAAATATCTATGGAAGCACTAGAACATTTCACGAAAGGTTCTAGTTCAGAATTTGCTATCAGAAGATTTATATTAAAACATAAAGAAAAGACTATGACACAGATGCAAGCTTGGGCAAATTCTAAAGATGAACATGTAAGAAGATTGGCAAGTGAGGGCTGTAGACCAAGATTGCCTTGGGCTATAGCTCTTTTAGAATTTAAAAAAAATCCAGAAAAAGTGATAGAAATTTTGGAAATTCTGAAAGATGATGAAAGCGAGTATGTTAGAAGAAGCGTCGCAAATAATTTAAATGATATTTCGAAGGATAATCCATCTATTGTAAAAGAAATTGCTCAAAAATGGATTGGTTATAGTAAACAGAGGGATTGGATTGTTAAACACGGATATCGAACTCTACTGAAAAGCGGAGACAAAGAAATTTTAAAAATTTTTGGTTTTGGTAATATTAAAAATTTAAAAATAGATAATATTACTACTCAAAAAATTGTAAATATTGGCGAAAAATTAGAATTTTCTTTTAGTTTGAGTTCAAAACAAGTTATTGGAAAAACTAGACTAGAATACGCAATTTGTTTTTTAAGACAAAATTCTAAATATTCTAAAAAAGTATTTAGAATTTCAGAGAGAAATTTTAACCAAAAAGAAAAACAAATATCTAAAGCTCATTCATTTAAGCATATTTCAACAAGAAAATATTATGCTGGTAAGCATAAAGTAATAATAATTATCAATGGTGAAGAAATCGCAAAAAGGACTTTTCTCCTAAGGTAGTTATAAGTATAAAGTTATTTAAAAAGAATACTGCCAATTCGAAGCATATTTGCACCGCATTCGACGGCGAGTTCATAATCACTGCTCATCCCCATCGAGCAATACTTTGCGCCTTTATTTTGTAAATTCTCATATATATCATAAGTGGTTTCAAAACTTTTTTTAATTAGATTTTTGTCTTCACTGTGAGCGCCTATACTCATGACACCTTTTAAATTTATATTCTTACATGTAGAGATAATTTCGTCGTAAACTTCTATCGCAGATTCTGGCAGAACTCCTGCTTTTTGCTCTTCCTTTGCACTATTTATCTGTAAAAGTGTATTCATAGTTTTATTTTTTACTTTTAGTCTTTTATCTATCTCTTTTGCCATATCTAATGAGCTGCAAGAGTGGATAAGCGTGGGATTTAGGTCTATAAGAGTATTTATCTTATTGGTTTGAAGTCTTCCTATGAAATGCCACTCTATAGGTAAATTTTCTAATATTTGAACTTTCAACTTCAAGTCTTGCACTTTATTTTCGCCAAATGCTCTTTGGCCTATATCATACATTTGCGAGATAGCATTTGCATCTACACTTTTGCTCACAGCTATTATCTTTACTATTTGATGTTGATTTACTCTAACTCTTACGGTTTCGATATTTGTAAGAATTTCATCATATCTTTTTCCATAAGAAAATTTATCCATTAGTTTCCTCCTGCAATTCTGTATATATCGTTAAAAATTGTAAATGCCATCAAGGAAAGCAGAAAAGCCCATCCGCCGAGTGTTAAATAATACAATACTTTTTCGCTCGGTGCTTTTTTAGTAATCATTTCGTATAAATTAAACATTATATGTCCGCCATCAAGTGCTGGAATCGGAAGCAAGTTTAAAACTCCTAAATTCACAGAAATTAGAGCTGTTAATGCAAAAAGAGCTACAATCCCCGCATGACTAGCTTGTGCTGTAACTTGCACTATGGATACAATTCCTCCTAAATCTTTTGCAGGAACTACGCCTTCTATGAGTTTTTGCAAACTTTTTACAATCATCATTGTGGCATTTTTTGTTTCATCTACCCCATAGCCAATGCTTTGGAAAAAGTTTAGTTTTAGAGTGATAATTTTTCCACTAGGACCGATGCCTACCATCTTTTTTTGCATTGTTTCACCAAACATATTTTTGTAATTATTTATTTTTGGTAAGACTTTTATATTTTTGATTTGGTTATTTCTTTTAACTTGAAAGACAATCGCACCACTACTGTTTCTGATAAGACTGCTTAATTCATCCCAGGTTTTCACAGCTTCATTATTTATAGATAAAACTGTATCATTTTTTTTAAGTCCACTGATTTGTGCAGGAAAATTTTTACTCATAGATCCGATAATTGGTGCAAACTTTGTAACCCCAATATTTCCAATAGCTAAATACAATAAAAATGCCAACAAAAAGTTTGCAAAAGGTCCAGCAAAAAGTATTAGAATTCTCTGCCATGGTTTTTTTGTATTGTAACTATCCGCGTCATAGCTAATTTTTGTGGGGTCAATATCATCTTGACCTTTCATTTGAACATAACCCCCAAGTGGTATGGAGCTTATGCAATATTCAGTATTTTTATAAACTTTTTTAAATATTTTTTTACCAAAACCGATGCTGAAAACTTCTACTTTTACACCAAAAAATTTAGCGATAACAAAATGACCTAGTTCATGAAAAAATATCAAAAATGATAGAACTAATATAGAAACAATAATACCCATTTAATCTTTAACCTTTTTTGCATATCCTATAACATATTCATATCCTGAGTATATGGTCAGCAAGACTGCAATCCAAAGAAGAGCATTTGCATAAGGCCAATTCATCATAAGAAAACCGATAGCTATCATTTGCATCACAGTTTTTACTTTGCCTGCTATTGATGCAGAAACACTAAATCCTTTACTTGCCGCCGCTACTCTTATACCTGTTATAAAAAATTCTCTTGTGAGTATTAAGTAAATTGCCCATGGATTTGCTCGTCCCATTATTAAAAGCCCTAAGAAAGCAGCGAGTACAAGCATCTTGTCGGCCAGTGGGTCAAGTATGGCTCCAAGTTCTGTTTTTTGCTTCCAAGCTCTTGCGATAAAACCATCAAAAAAATCTGTCACACTTGCTATCACAAATAAAAGCGCAGCAAAATAATCTAGCCAAGAGTAATCAATACCCTTAAAAATAGGATTGTTTCTATCGACTAAAAACCAGTACATCAAAGGGGCAATTCCCACTCGAACAAGTGCTAAAAAATTAGGAAGATTAAATATCATTTAAATGTAGTACCGCCATCTATTAATAGCGTATGCCCTGTTATCCAGGATGCTTTTGATGAACAAAGAAACAGAGCAGCTCCCGCCATATCTTCCGGTTTTCCCATACGGTTTAATGGTGAGAGTTCAGCAGTCTTTTTTTTAACTTCTTCATAATTTGTAAAAGCTCTAAGCGCGTCAGTTTCTATCGGACCACCACTTATCGCATTTACTCTTATGCCTTTTTCGCCAAGCTCTTCTGCGGCGTATTTTACCATAGTTTCAACTGCAGCTTTTGCAGTGCCATGACCTGCATAATTTTCAATATGTACTAAATTTCCAGTTGAAGATAAGGAAATTATACTCCCACCTCCTATTTTTTCCATTCTTTTTGCTGCTTCTTGAGCGCCTACAACAAAAGCATTTACAGTTGCAGTAAAGATGTTGTTGATTCCTTTAGGTTTTAGTCTCATAAATTTTGCATAGCCACCAACAACAGCTCTCCCAGAAATGATAGCATTTGATATAAAAAAGTCAACTCGATCAAAATCTTCATCTATTTTTTTAAATAATTCTTTATAAGTTACAGGTTCTAATATATTTAAATAGTAAGCTCTAGCTTTTATGCCATATTCTTTTTCTAATTCTTTTGCTTGTCCATTTGCCAATTCTTCATTAGAGTTGTAAGTAAAAGCTATATTTGCACCATTTTTTGCAAATTCTTTAACTATAGCTTTGCCAATTCCTCTGGTTCCACCACTAATAACAAGCGTTCTTCCTTCGATATCAGACAATATCATCTTATAGTCCCTTTATGTCATATTTTTTTATTGTATCTTCTACTCTTTTCATGTGTTCACTGCTAGGTTCTGTAAGCGGCAATCTATATTCTAGCGTATCTAAAAGTCCGCTTAAGTACATAGCGGCTTTTATAGGTATAGGATTACTTTCGCAAAAAAGTGTTTTATTTATCTCATAAAGTGAATCATTTATGGCTTTAGCTCCATGATAATCACCTTCTAATGCCAAATGAGTTAAATTTGAGATTTGGTCTGGCAATATATTTGATGTTACAGATATGACTCCATTTCCACCGTTTGAAAGAATTGGATAGTTTATCGCATCATCACCACTTATAACTGTAAGATTTGGCTCATGAGCCAGTAAATCAACACACCGCTCAATTGAGCCTGTAGCTTCTTTTACACCAAATATATTTTCACAATCATTAAAAAGTCTATAAATCGTCTCAGGCAATAAATCACAAGCTGTACGACTAGGCACATTATATAATAAAACAGGTATATCTATGCTTCCTGCTAATGCTTTGTAATGCTGATAAAGTCCTTCTTGCATAGGTTTATTGTAATATGGAGTAACAGAAAGTATCCCGTCTGCTCCGTGTCTTTGGGCAAATTTTGCTATATTAATAGCTTCATGAGTAGCATTGCTGCCAGCGCCAGCTATAACTTTTACTCTGCTTCCTCTACATGTATCAACTGCTATTTCTATACATCTTCTGTGTTCTTCGTGGTTAAGAGTAGCACTCTCTCCGGTAGTTCCAACAGGAACAACTACATCAATGTCATTGGCTATCTGTCTTTTTATTAATTTTGCATATTGAACTTCATCCAGTTTTCCATTTTTAAATGGTGTAACAAGAGCGGTCATCGCCCCTTTTAAACTCTGTGTCATTTAAAATCCTTTTTTAATATTACAGTTGTCGAGTGTTCGCTTACTAAGTACTTTTTGGCAACATTTATTATATCTTCTTTTTTCAGTTTATTGATTTCATCTTCATAATTTTCTAGTGGCTTTATATCTCCTCTGGCAAAATATTCACCAAACAAATTTGCAAGTCCTGAAGAATTTTCCATCGAAAAGATAAAATCGGATTTTGTATTTGTTTTAACTTTTTCTACTTCTTTATCACTTATGTCACCATCTTTTATATTTTGAATGAGCCCTAAAATCTCTTTTTCTACATCCTCAGCTTTAATACCAGGATTACAAACGGCCAAAAACAAAAAGATAGATGGATCTTTTAACTCCATATTGTAAGCATAAACTTGATTTACCATCTTTTTTTCATCCACAAGTAACTTTTGCAGTTTACTGCTTTTTCCACTGCTAAGAAGTTCACTAAGAGCTGAGAGAGGTACTTGATCAGGATTATTAAAAGATGGGATTTTATAAGCGATAGCAAGCATTTGTACTTCACTTTCTTTTTTGATTTCAATTCTCTTTGCACCATCTTGTACAGGCTCAATTTGGTGCATTTTTGGCAATTCTTGCTTACTATTTTTTATATGTTCAAAATATTTTTTTGCATTTTTAAATACAACTTCAGGTTTTATATCTCCAGCGACTAGAACTATAGCGTTGTTTGGTCTATAATAGAGTTTGTGAAAATCCCTTATATCTTTGATAGCCCAATTTTTTATATCATCCTTAAATCCAATCGGTGTCCAATGATATGGGTGATAGATAAAAGCATTATTAAATAATCTAAAGTACAAATAACCAGTAGGAGAGTTGTCTGTTCTCCATCTTCTCTCTTCCATAACGACTTTTCGTTCAGGCTGAAACTCTTTATCACTTAATTTCAGATTTTCCATAAGTTCCGCAAAAAGTTTTAGTGAGTTGCCTAAATTTTTGCTAGAACTTTTTATGAAATAATGCGTAAAATCAAATCCGGTAGAAGCATTATCTACTCCACCAAATCCCTTTACTATTTCATCAAATTCTCCAGCTTTTAGATTTTTTGTAGATTTGAAATTCATATGTTCCAACATGTGGGCGATGCCACTTTTCCCCATTATCTCATTTCTACTTCCAACTTTGTAAATTATATCTGTTGTTATAACATCGCTTCCATTTTCCATTGGAATTACAACTACTTGCAAACCGTTTTCACTTTAAAGTGGAGGCCATCATAAAAAATCTCGATAATGCCAA
>CAZYTB010000074.1:0-12448 GCA_964650375.1 uncultured Campylobacterales bacterium
AAAAAAGTGGAAGGTTGGGAGTGAAACAAGTGGAAGAATAAAGTGAAATATGCAGGTATAATATCAAAAATCAAAAGGAGACAGTAAAATGAAAGATTCACAAGTGGCTGAGCTGTATTTTGTAGTGAAAAGCCCATCTAGGTATTATATGTTTGTTGTTTTGACTATGTTTGGTGGTTGGAATATAGCAGAAGATATTATGAATATATTAGATGGAAAATTGCAAGCATCAGCTATTTCAGGCGAGTATATAGCAATTATGGCCTTATCTTTAATCGGATTTTATCTGGTTAGAAAAAATGCGATAAGAAAAATAAAAAAACTTGAAAGCGAATAGATGAAAATTTTACTTTTAGAAGACGATTATATTTTAGCCGATATTTTATACCATCATTTAAAAGATGACAACATGTATGATGTTATACATGTAGATGATGGACAAAAGGCTTTAGATGAGGCAAGTTCTGGTTCATTTGATTTAATGATACTAGATATCAATGTGCCTAAGATGAGCGGACTTGATGTAATTAAGAGTATACGAGAGTATAACGATACGACTCCGGCTATCCTTATAACAGCTTATCAAGATACAAAGCACCTTAAGAACGGATTTGAAAATGGTTGCGATGACTATATAAAAAAGCCATTTGATTTGGAAGAACTGGATCTTAGGATTAACAATATCAAAAAAAGATTTAGTATAGAAAATGATGATATCGTGAAAATTGATGATGATATATACATGACTCCTGCAAAAAATATTTTAAAAATCAAAGGAGAGGAATATCAGCTTGCAAGAAAAGAGATAGAGATTTTACTTTATCTGACAAGCAGGAAAAAAAGAGTTATTTCTTCGGACGAATTAATGCAAAATCTATGGGAATTTGAAGAGATGCCAACAGATGCAACTATACGAGTATATATAAGAAATCTTAGGAATATTATCGGAAAAGAGAGGATAAAAACCATAAGAGGGAGTGGATACTTTTTTGAATAAAGAAGAAAAAAGAGCATTGATAGGTTTTTTGAGCATATATACACTCTCAGCTTTTGTGCTTATATCTATAATAGCTATTTTGTATTATAACAAAAGTATAGTTTCCATCAGCGATAAATGCAGCATAGAGATGAGCAATGCTTCACTCATGGCGGAAAAAGAGTTGATGTATGCTCAAATGGAAAACCAAATATACAAATTTACTCCTCCTAAAAATGAAGGTCTTAGAATAGGTCTTTTTGATGACAAGGGAAAGGCTTTGTATTCAAATTTGAAAGATAATGATATCTTTTTCTCTCTAAAAGCTTACAAAAACAATAGACACGAATACCATATTCATAAGCTTAATACCCCGATTTTCGGAGTATATTATATAGTTGTAGAAAATGATGGAAGCAGGAGCGAAAGAAATAGATTGATTACTATCATATTTTCAACTATATTGGCATCAATACTGTTTGTGCTTTTGATTGGCTATCTTCTTAGTAGAATTCTGCTTAAGCCTATAAAAGATAGAATAAAAAAACTAAATCGCTTTATCAGAGATAGTTCACATGAGTTAAATACTCCTGTTTCGGCTTTGATGATGAGTACATCTTCGGTAAAAAATTCCAAGGATTTAAATCCTAGAGTTTTAAATCATATCTCTGTAAGTGCAAAACTTATTTCACAGATTTTCAATACTCTTTCATTTGTCGCTTTTAATGACATAGATGAAAGATATGATGAAAAGTTTGACTTAAAAGAGTTAGTCGAACAGAGTGTACGGTTTTTTGATGAGATTGTTAAAAGCAAAGGCAATGACATAAAATGTTCACTCCAAAACACACCGGTTTTTTTAGATAAAACCAGGATACAAAAAGTGATAAACAATCTTCTCTCAAATGCCTTAAAATACTCCTTTGCCAAAACTACTATAGAAGTGATTTTAAAAGACAATACACTTTGTATTATAAATGAAGGTGAGGGCATCAGCAAAGAGGATCAAAAAGCAATTTTTAAACGATTTGAGCGAAGAAATAAAAGTGAAGAGGGAGGCTTTGGGATAGGACTAGATATCGTACAAAATGTTTGCAATGAGTATAGTATCAAGATAGAAGTGGAGTCAATCCCAAATCAAAAGACTACATTTTTTCTTAAATTTCCTCCTATAAATACCAAAATCTAAGTTTTTTATCTAAAAATAACCTATCAAAAGCATCCTTTAATATAAAAAATTATAATATTTCTGATATGCTAAAATTAAGATTAGTTTTGTATATGTATATATTCTTAAAATCAATATATATATATATATATAACAATCAATAGCATAAATCTAATTAGCTTTTCTAAAGCGTGGAGGTAGAAAGATGGGAAACATGAGCATTAAATCAATCTTGCTCGGTGCATTTGGAGTTTTGGTTGTTGCTTTGATAGCAATATATAGTTTGAGTTTTATGGCACTTAATTCTTCAGCAAATAGTGTTATGGAGATTCAGAGAACTAATAGGTTAGTCGCAAATGTTTCAACTAACGAAAAATATGTATTAGAGAGTGTGGGATTAGCTAATGCTTATATCGCAAGCAAAAAAATATCAGATTTGAATGCATACAACAATATTTCCAACCAGACCATAAAGTCCATAGATAAGTTATTGTCCAAGGTGAAAAACGAGGAATTTTTAATACTTGTTAAAAAAATAAGAAGCGATGTTATGAGATATAGTCAGGTTATAAATACTCACGATGCAAATATAGTTAAGGATTCAAAAAATATATATGAAGATATATTGTCTCAATTAAATACTTTGGATAAAAAGATAAATACTTTCCAGGTAAATACTATAAAAAAAGATGACGGTATAATTTTTAAGTATAAGACTATCATGACCATATTTGGTGCTATTGCTGTTTTGTTGGCAATTATTTTATCATTTGTAGTTTCAAATTTTATAGTTAAAAATCTTTTAATTATACAAGATGCAGCAGAAGAACTATCTTCTAGCGACGGAGACTTGACGAAAAGAATGCCTATCGTCGGTAAAAATGAAATAGGAGATTTAGCGTATAAAATAAATCTTTTTATAGAAAAAGTTCAAAAAACCGTAAGAGAATCCAAGAACAATGGAGGTGAAAATGCTTCTGTGTCGGCTGAACTTTCGGCCACCGCTTTAGAGATTGGAGAAAGAGCTGAAAATGAAGCAAATTTGGTAGCAAATACAAACAAAAGAGCATCTGAGGTTTTTCAAAATCTAAAAGATACAGTGGAAGCTGTAAATATAAGTGAAAAAGGTGTTAATTTAGCTATGCTTACCTTGAATAAGGCAAGCGATAGTATAAGTGGGCTTCTGGAAAATATGAATGCATCAGGCGAAAAAGAGATAGAATTGGCTCAAAATATGGATCAGTTACAACAAGAGGCTGCTTCGGTTAAAGAAGTTTTAGCTATCATCGGAGATATAGCAGACCAAACAAATCTACTTGCTCTAAATGCAGCCATAGAAGCAGCTAGAGCGGGAGAACACGGACGAGGTTTTGCTGTTGTGGCTGATGAAGTTAGAAAATTGGCCGAGAGAACTCAAAAAAGTTTGGTTGAGATTACAGGAACCATAAATCTTGTCATTCAATCAGTCAGTGATGCAAGTGGTCAAATGCAAATAAATGTAAAAGATTTTAGTGAGGCAGTTGAGAAAGCTGATACAGTTAGCGGGCAAATTGCTAGTGTAAATGAAACATTAAGTAAAGCTGCAATTGCAAGTAACGAATCAGCAAAAAGTTCTAATGAGATATCCAAAGAGATGGAATTGGTCATAGAGAACATGAACAATATAAATAAAATTTCTACTGACAATGCAAGAAGTGTTGAAGAGATAGCCAGTGCGGCTGAGCACTTGAGCCATCTTACAGAAGATCTCAATAATAGGCTCGAACTCTTCAAAGCCTAATAAAATTATATCAAGCAGAGGGCTCTCTTATAAAGAGCCCGGAAGTATCCCGAGTGCCGTTGTGATGATGAAAGTCTTTAGATCAAGTTTGGTAACTCCGCATAAAGAATTCACTAAGAAAAATAGAAAGATAGGCAAAAATCTTAAGCTAAATAGGTATTGATATTTATTGCTTTCGAGCTCTTTGTTAAACTTGTGTAATTGTCTGGCGTATTTTTCTTGTACTTTTGCTCCTATTATATATCTGGAAAATAAAAATGCCAGAATAGCTCCTATGGTAGCTCCGATATTTACATATAACACTCCAAAAATAGAGCCAAATAAAAATCCTCCGGATAAAAGTTAAAACCGTAGCTATTGGAATCATGAAAGCAACAGAAACTATATATAAAGATATAAATAACACGATAGACAACATATAATTTGCATTGACAAAACCAGTCAATATCTCTTTTTTGGCTTTTAGATTTTCAAATGTAAAATAGGTATCTAAATCAAAAAATTTTATGAGTTTTAGAAATTTATTGTTTAAAAGTTTATTGATATAAAACTGTTTTGCAGGTTGTTTTATCATATCTGCAAAAGTCGGGTAGATGTATACCATTCTTGAGAGTTTGTCAAAAGATATATCCAGCGTTTTTGAGAGTTGGAGTTGGTGTATGAGCTCACCGCTCTCTCACCTAAGATTGAAGTTCCCAATATCTTGCCGTTTTTTAGTACACTCACTTTTATGGCTCCTATTTTTTGTACATCCGTATATCCTCTATCGGTGTTTTTATAATCAAACTTATATACACTTACGCCATCACCATATAATTTTGTAGCTTCTTCGCTAGTTAGTCCGATTTGGGCAAGTTCGGGTGAGCTATATATGCACCATCCTATATTGTCATAGTTTGCTTTCTTTTTTATGGGCAATCCGATATTTGAAGCAGCGATGATAGCTTCAAATTCTGCTATATGTGTAAATTTATATTTTGTTGAGACATCACCGATAGCATAGATATTTGGATTTGATGTTTTTAGGTACTCATCTACATGTACTCCTTTTTTGTCAAATTCCACACCGGCATTTTCCAAGCCTAAATCAACATTTGGGGCTCTTCCTGTTGCTAGCAAAAGTTTTTGAGAGTTGATAATTAGCTTATCTTCTCCACATTTGAGATAAAGACTGGTTGTGTCATTTTCTTGAGTAACTTCAAGAAAATGTGCGTTATTTACAAACTCTATCCCTTCATTTTTTAATCCATAAATAGCTGAAATCCCAATCGTCTTTAGCCTTGATTTTTTATTGTTTAATTGTATCGTTTTAGAATTAAACTTTAGAAAAAGTTGTTAGTTTTTCTGAGGATATTATAGTTTCCTATATTTATCTGAATTAAATCAAATTTATTTTTTAACAATTCTTTAGTATCCCAAAAATTACTCATATTCTACCCTTATATATTTTTTATATGAAAGTATTATATAATGTTATTGTTTATTTTGTGTGTAAAGGTAAAATTTTTGAAGATATCAATCATAATTCCAGTCTATAGAGAATATAATATAAATAAGTATATAGCCCAAATTCTCAATGATAATACTTTAGGTGATTATGAAATTATCGTAGTCGATGGAGATGGAGACAGTACGATAAAAGAGATAAAGATTCCAAATATCACTCTTTTGACATCAAAAAAAGGAAGAGCAAACCAGATAAATGAAGGGGTAAAAAATACAACCTCCAAGGTACTTCTTTTTTTACATGCAGACACTACCTTGCCTCAAAATGCACTTCGTCTTATAAGTGAGGCTTTAGACGAAAAAGGGATAGTAGCCGGAGCTTTTGATTTGAGTTTTGATACAGATAAAAAATCTTTGCAATTTATCGCTTATTGTGCCTCGAAGCGCTCTCGCTTAACCAGACTTCCATATGGTGACCAAGCAATTTTTATCAAAAAAGATATTTTTGAGAAAATCGGAGGATATTCAAAGATGATGCTTATGGAAGATATAAACTTAATGCAAAAACTAAAAATATCAAACTATAAGATAAAAATATTAAACCAAAAAGTGATAACAAGCCCAAGAAAATGGGAAAAAAGCGGTGTGGTTTATACGACACTAAGAAATTTAATATTATCAAGTTTATATTATTTAGGCGTAAATCCTGATAAATTAGCAAAATACTACAAATAGTTATTAGCTTTTTATAATTCTCTCTAAATTTTTGATTTTTCCTACGATATTTTCCGCCTCAGTGATTTCGGTCACGAGCGCTATGCTTTTTGCTCCTGCATTTATGATTTGCTTTATATTGTGCTCTTTTATGCCCCCGATTGCTACAAAGGGGATATCAATATTCTTAGCAACAAACTCAAGATACTCTATGCCTACAGTCGCATAATCTTTTGTATTTGTGTCAAATATCGGACCAACTCCTATATAATCGGCTCCAAGTTTTACAGCTTCTAGTGCTTGCTCTTTTGAATGAGTAGAAAGTCCTATGATTTTATCATCTCCTATGAGTTTTCTCACTTCTAAAAATGGCCAGTCATCCTGTCCGATGTGGACTCCGTCAGCTTCTATCATCATGGCCAACTCTATGTGGTCATTCACTATGAAAATTACTCCTGCTTTTTTTGTTATTTCTCGCAGTATTTTAGCCTCTTCGTACATCTCTTTAAAGCTTTTGTTTTTTTCTCTATATTGGATGACTTTTATGCCACCTTCTATCATCTGTTTTACTACTTTTATATTGCTTCTTTTATTAGAAAATTTTTCAAAAGTTATGCCATAAATTCCGCTTGAAAGCTTCTTTTTATTTGTCAAATTTAGCACCTCTTTTTCGAGATAATACAACTCATATCGCAAGGCTTCATATATTTTTCCTCTCTCATACATGTTAGCTGTAGTTTTGCTTATTTCTTCTATGACTCTGATGGCTTCAAGTGCTCTTTTAAAATTTGCTGTGATGATCTGAGTAAGATTATCTTTTTTGTCGATTTTGCTTTGCTTTGTGATTTTTTTGCCGATATCGTGAGTTGAATCTCTGTGTCTTAGTAAATGATGGTCTATATCTTTTAGATTTTTTCTTATCTTGTGCCGTACATCTCTTAGCTTTTTTGTAAGCCTTTCATCTTCATAATGAAATCTGCAAATATCCTCGACCACACGAATTCCCTCAGCCGCACGATTGACATTTGCATCAAGTATTCTGTAAATTTTTACCATCAATTGTTTCCTTTTTTGTGGGCAAAGCCCATAAAAAATTCCTTGCACTAAAGCTTACACTTTGTGTAGAATTTTATATACTCTCCCAATTTTTATATACAGGCTCATAGCCTAAGTTTTGTATCCTTTGTATCACCTCTTCGCTATCTCTTTTGTCTGAGATTTCAAATTGCGGCTCGGTTTTAGCTTTTGTGTATCCGCCTACTTCCGTCTTTGAGCCGGCTGAAAATTTTGTAGCACAGATACTCAAAAGATTATCTCTAAACTCAGGCTTTTCTCTTGTAGATATATTTATCTCAGCACGAGGCAAAAAAAGTCTATAAGCACACATAATTTGCACAAAAGTTGCGTCATCTAGCACTATATTTGGTTTAAATTCACCCTCAGCATCGTTGATTCTTGGAAGGGAGAGTCCTAACTCACATTCTAAATATTTATCGCTTAGATATTTTGCTTGAAGCCCGGAAAAAAATGCTTCACTTTTAATCTCACCTATTCCGAAAAGTGTCCCAACATTTATATTTCTAAAACCAGCTTTTGCACCTCGCTCAGGCGTGTCAAGTCTATACTCATAATTTGTCTTTTCACCGCTTACATGTACACTATGATATAAATCTTCATTATATACTTCTTGATATACAGTCAGCCCATCTACTCCAGCCATATAAAGTTCTGCATAATCCTCTTTACTCATGGGGAACACCTCGATAGCTACAAGAGAGAAGTGTTTTTTTAAGATTTTTGTAACATCGCACAAATAACTAAGTGGAGTTACTTTTCTTGATTCACCTGTTAAAAAAAGTATATGCTTTATGCCACTTTTTGCTATTTCTTTGGCTTCTATTTCTACCTCTTCAAGAGTCAGTTTCTTTCTTAGAATTTTATTTTTTTTGCTAAATCCACAATACAAACAATCACTACTGCAATAATTTGAAACATATATTGGAAGATACAGATTTATAGTATATCCAAAATTTGCAACTGTAACTTCATGCGCCTTTTGTGCCATCTTTTCTAAGTGATTTTTTGCTTTTGGTGAGATGAGATTTAAAAAATCAAACTGATTTAACTCTCTTTTGTTCATCGAAGAGAGCACCATCTCATCATTTACTTTTGCAAAGTAATCTTCAAAATCAAAATTTTCATACTTTTTTATTATATTTAAAAAACTCATAAGTTTAGAAATCCCGTAAGTGGCGAAGAAGCACTTGCGTATCTGCTTTCTTTTTGCATTTTTGCTAAATAGACCATTCTTCCAGCTCTTATCGCCATAGAAAAAGCTTTGCCTGCAAGAGCTGGATTATTAGCTGTTGCTATGGCAGTATTTACCAGCACTGCATCAGCTCCCATTTCCATGGCTTGCGCTGCATGTGAGGGAAGTCCGATACCGGCATCTATTATAACTGGTATATTACTATTTTCTATTATCATTTCTATTAGGCTTTTAGTTTGTAATCCTGCATTTGAACCGATTGGGGAGCCTAAGGGCATGACTGTGCTAGCTCCTGCATCTTCTAATTTTTTACATGTAACCAAATCTGGTGTGATGTATGGAAGCACGATAAAACCCTCTTTGGCTAAGATTTTTGTGGCTTTTACCGTCTCTTCATTATCAGGCATTAGGTATTTGGCATCGTGTATAACTTCTATCTTTATAAAATCTCCACACCCAGCTTCTCTTGCTATGTGAGCTATTCTGATTGCTTCTTTTGCATTTCTAGCTCCTGATGTATTTGGCAAAAGTGTTATGTTTTTGGGTATATAATTTAGTATATTGTCTTGCGGATTTTCTAAGTTTACTCTTCTAAGGGCTATCGTGATTATCTGTGAGCCACTTTTTTCTAACATCTCTTTTATTGTATTTTTATCTCTAAATTTTCCAGTTCCACTAAGTAGTCTACTTGAAAATTCTTTGTTTCCTATCTTTAATATATCCATTTATCCTCCTCCCATGAAGGTTATGATTTCGACTGAATCACCATTGTTTAAGATGACTTCTCCCCATTTTTCTTTTTTGATTATTTTTAAGTTTACTTCTATGACGATGCCGTTTGGATTTAAATCAAGTATTTTCACTAAATCTATTATGGAATAATTTTTTTGTAGTTTTTTATTTTTGTTATTGAGCTTGATTTCTAACATTATATCTCCTAAAATAAAATTATCTTTTAAATTTGTGTAGGATATACTGTTTAGTTGGAGAGTGTGAAGTAATCGCTTTCCTACGCTGGTATTATCCATATTCAGGTTCAAGGGTTAAAGATTTCTCTCTTCTCAGCAAAAATGCACCCCTAGCTGTTTTGAAATTTTACATTTTTAATCTTATATTGACCTTATAAGATTTTTTAAGTCTTCGATTCTTTTTATCTGTGATATTTTTATTTTGTTTATTTCTAAGTCTAAGATATTATCGACAAATAATTTATCCTTTAAAATATCTTGTTTTGTGATATTTTTACCATTTTCACTCAATATTATAAAATCATCGCCTTTTACTCTAAAAATTTTATCAGTATCAAAAATATTTATTAATAAGCTAGAAAAATTTTCTAAAAACTTATCTCCATTTTCCCAACCAAACTTATGATTATATAAAGTGAAATGTCTTAAGTTTATAGTAAATAAAAATTCCTGTATCGGTTGTCTATTTTCTATGATTAAGTACTCTAGAAAATTTTTATTAAAACACCCTGTCGTGTTATCTTTGAAAAAGTAAGAAAACCTTGCTTCTTCAAGAGCATTCAGTGGCATTTGATATATATCTTTTTCAAACCCCACTTCATTAAAAACCAAAATGGCCACATCTATAATTTTATGTGAAAAATGAGATCCGCTTAGATTTTTTAACTCTTCAATTGCTTTGTTTTTGCTTTTTGCTTTTTTATATATTCTGTTTGTGGTCATAGCATCAAAAGTGTCTGAAACTGCTAAGATTTGAGATAAAAGTGGAATTTCATCTTCTTTTAATCCATAAGGATAACCACTTCCGTCGAATCTTTCATGATGGTATAAGATTATTTGTAGCTCTTCTTTTAAAAATGAGATACCCTGGAGCATTTCTAATGCAGCACTTGGGTGTTCTTTTACGATTTCATATTCTGTTTTTGTTAGGGGACCTGGTTTTAGAAGTATGGAATCCGGAATTTTTATCTTTCCTATATCGTGAATTTGGGCTGCTTTTTCTAAGGTATTTATATCCTCTTCATTTATCTTTAAAGCTTTTGCAATTTTTTTACTGTATTGGGAAACTCTGTCATCATGACCCGCTGTATAAGGGTCTCTTGCTTCTACGGTTTTGTTTAATGAATAGATGACTTGTTTATAGCTTTCTATTTTATCTTTTTTTAGTTTTTCAAGATTTAACCATAACTCAAAATCTCCAGCTAATTCTTCTATTAATTCAATCTCTTTATCTTTAAAACCATTTTTATTTGTTCCAAATACGGATATGATAGCTTTTACATCCTTTTGTCCAAAAATTGGTGTTGAAAGAAAACAGTTGAAAGGAAACTCTTCTGTGATGATATGGCAAGGAAAAGATTTCATATCCTCAGCATTATATGTAACTGTGCTTTTTGTCTCATAAACTTTTTTTAAAAGAATATTCTCATGTATTGATTCTTTTTCACAGGCAACTTTAAATTCTTCTCCCATTAAATCATGGGCACTTTGTGCTTTTATCGATATGCTACCATTTTCATTGATAAAACTGATAAAGCAAAAAGAGTATAGTCTGTTTTTTACAATAGTATTACATATACTGTTCAGCCGCTCATCGAAGCCTAAATCTGCAATTAAAAGCTGATTCACCTCTTTTACCATTTCTATTATACTAGTGAGATATAGTTGATTGTCCAAACTTTGTTTTATAGTGTTTTTTGCGTCTAACAAATTTTTGGTTACTTTTTTTACTCTATTGTTGAGCAGATTGTTTATGAATAATAAAAATGCTATCGATAAGATTAAAAATATGATAGCAGATATTACCCATTTTAGATATGCTCCATTTGTTTTTATGGTTAAGTACTGATCCAAGATTTTATAATATTTTGAATTTTCATCTATTTTGTAATTCTTCAAATAATCATCAAAAAGTTTTTTTAGTTTTATATCTTGTTTATTTAATGCAAAAGTTATATCTACTGGTTTAAAGATGATATTACTTTCTTTGATACTTGAAAATTTTTCGTAAATACTATAATACAAAAGCCTACCGCCAACACCTGCAAATATTTTTCCATCTTCTATGGCTTTAAATATATCATCATAGGTGCTAAATAAAACAATTTTCGTCTTTACTTTAAAATCTTTTGCTAACTCCAAAAAAAAGTTAGTATAAATATCTTGTTTTAAAAAACCTATCTTTTTATTTTTTAAGTCAAAAAAATTTTTTATATGGGTACTGTTTTTTGTATATACAACTCCCCAATTTGACAAAATGTTTTCATCTAAAAAAAGCAGATTTTTTGCTCGCTCACTTGAGTATGCAACAGGACCTAATATGTCAATTTTTTTATCTTTTAGGAGTTTTAGACAGACTTTAAACTCGCAGGGAGTAAAATTTAGATTCAGATTTTCTTTTTTTGCTATATCTTTTAAAATATCAACAAACAGACCTTTTTCTTCTTTAGTCTTGACATCAGTAAAAGACAAAGGAGGATTTTCATAAATACCTACATGTACGGAAGTAGAGGCAAAAGAAAATGAAAAAAATAAGAGATATAATAAAATAAATTTTTTCATAATAATTCTCCAAAAAGAAGCTCACTATATTTTACCTTTTATTTTCTTAATAATTACAATTTTTTTTGATGTAGATTATGGAAGCAAGATACCCCTTAGCATAAAATAAAAAATTGCCGATAACACACCAGCGGCCGGTACTGTTATGAGCCAAGCGGCTACAATCATTTTTATAGTTGAGCGCTTTACGAGTTCGTGTTTTTTCACAACTTTTACAGCTTTTTTCTCTATCTTGCTCATATGAACTTTGCCTTGGCCTATTTCATTTATCACCTTTTTTTCTTCATTAATTTTGCTCATAAGATTTTTGATAAGATAAGGGTCAACTTTTTTAAGCTTACCTAGAGATTCGAGTTCATTTTTATATTCTTCCAACTTTTCCAATTGTTCTTCTAAGTGGCTTTTTTGAATTTCTTCTTTGATCTCTCTTACTTCATTTCTAGTAAGGTATTCTCTTAAAAATCCTACACCAAAAACACCACCAATTGCGATATGGGTTGAACTTACAGGGAGCCCTAGCTGGCTTGCTATGATAACTGTTATGGAGGCAGCCATTGCGATACAA
>CAZYTB010000075.1:0-12319 GCA_964650375.1 uncultured Campylobacterales bacterium
TGTCTTTACCTCCTAATATATTTTCTAAATAAAATTGTTCAAAACTATATAACTCACTTCCAAGTCTATTATAAAATCCACTTTTCTTTTTCTCCTCACTTGTTTTTAAAATTTCAAAACTAACCAAATACAAAATTTTTCTAAATGATTGGAAATTTAGTAATTTTTGGGAAAACATTTGAATATATTGATTGTAAAGTTCTTTTGGTTCCACTTTTTTTTTCTTTTTTGCTATTGATATATTGTATATCAAATCAGAAAAGTATTTAAATAAATCTAGCTCTTTAAGAATTTCAAAAAACTTAATAAGTTTATATGCTTTTGTGTATTCACTAAATGATTTCTTAAAATCACCTTCTTGAACATAAACAACAAAAGTAATTTGCAGTAATACATCATAAAGCTCTTTTTTCCTAGCTTTTCTTCTATCATTTGCTTTTTCATACTGCTCTTCAACATGATAAATAATCGAAAATAGATACATAAAAAATTTAACCTCAAATTCTTCTTCACTTTTTGAAATATAAAAATTCTTATTGACTATTCCATCTTTTGAAAGAGTTTTAAAGAAATCAATATTTGTACCTATCTCTTTAATTTCATTTGTTTTTTCATCTCTAGTTATTGTTTTAGCATCATTTATATGTAAAAATTCTTTAAATGTATATAGAGCCTTCATACTTGATGAATTAGGATATATAAAATAATTTACTTTTTTAGATGAACTATAAAACCGTTGAATTCTTCCACCAAACCAATAAATTAGAGCATTCCATTTATCTATTTTATAATTTTTAGGTTGCTTGAGCATATCTTGAAAATAATCTTGACCATCTTCAAAAGAGTGTATTTTTGAATCAAATTTTAAAACTTTATCTTTAATAAGATACTCGGTAAATTTACTGATACCCTCTTCAAGAGTAATAGCAATAACTATTTGATTATTGCCATTGGGAATATTTAACTTATCCTTATTTAACTCTAAATATTCCAAAACTTTTTTTAATTTAATATCCTTTGATAATTTCTTCTCTAATTTCAACTTTTTTTCAATATCAGAAATTTTTAATTTATCTTTTAACTCTGGTAATAACCCATATTTGCTACATAAAATCAAATATTTACCTTGTATATCTTCTCCTTCCATATTTAATTCATCTGGAGTTTTATAATAATAGACACCGCTTAAAATATCATTTCCACTCGATTTACCAACTACATCAAATCTTTTATCTAAAATAAAATTTTGCTTTTTCTCATCAAAATACCATCTATTATTCTTAGTTTGATGAACAATTTTATGTTCTTTAAAAAACCCTTGTAAAATCTCAAAATAAACTTCTTCAGATTTTTGACTATCCATTTTTAATTCTAAACTACTATCATTAAAATTGATTTCTACATCAAAACTTTTACTCTGTAAAAATTGATATAAATTAACAACACCATTATTATAAAATATATCTTTTGCAAAAAATTTTATACTAAAAATATCTTTTGCAAAATCTAAACTTCTCTGTTTCATATTTTTTCCTCCCTCAAATTCATACTTTTCTATCCCTTACACAAAACCCAAACCCTAAACTTCCCTTCTCTAACATTCCTAGAGCCATACATGTGAAGGCTAGTTTTTGGCTTACTTCGTCGTCGTTGAAGCCTAGTTTGAATTTATTTGATTGTAGGGTTTTGTTTTTGTATTTTATGGGATATGGAACTTTATTAAGGATTTCGAAGTAGTTTATAGCGTCTTGTGGGGCTGTTAGTTGTACTTTGAAAAATTGTTTGTATTTTTTCTCTAAGTTTGCTATTATCCTATCTCTTACCATTTCTATGTCTCCGTCGTTAACTCGCCAGTGTCTGTTTTTTGCTTCGTTTGTGCTTAGTGTTAAAACTGCGGGGGATATGTTGTGTAGGATGCTTATGTGTTTTTGATTCACTTTGAAAAACTCAACTGCATTGATTTCAAAGTCCAAACCTTTATGATTTTGTAGCTCAAAGAGGAGCATTTTTAGAAATCTTTCGTCTATGCTTCTTATCGTAAATCTGTACTCATTATCTTTTTTGTAGATTTTATTTACTCTATCTGGTGGATATGGAAGCGAAAATACATAAGGTTTAAAGCCATTGTTGCCGTGTATTTCTTTTAGATAACTGTCATTTAACATGGCTAATGCGATATTTTTACTTAACATTTCGTTGCAATTCAAGAATGCTATATCTTTTTTCAATTTAAACCAAACAATTCCTTCGAAATAATACATACTTACCACCTTTTTAGCTGCTTTCAAATCTTTTATTCTGCATTATAAGACAAAAGATTAAAAAGAGCAAGTAAATTAACACAATGAAATTATACACTGCCTTACGATAAAAATATTTAGCGTTGTTGTAGTATAATCTTCAAAACAAGATAAAAAGGCTGAATTATGTCAAAGAAAGTTGAAGAACTTCTTCCAAATATACTTAGAAATATATCAAATGGCATATCTGTATCTACAAAAGATATCGAAAAAAGATATGGAGTAAGTGCTAGTTCAGTGCGGGCTCATTTGCGAAGTTTGAAGAAGAATTTTTATAAAAACTGCTATAAATATGATGGCAGTTCTAAAAAATGGGTTGCGATAGAATCAGGGTTTTTAAATAAAATGCTTATAAAACCTGAAGAAGTGATGGTCTTAAATGCTATGATGAGAAATAGTGAGAAATTAGATAACAATATGACAAAATGGTACAGTGATGTAATCAATAACTATATCAAAAGAACCAGCTCCTTTATCTTTAAGCAACATAGTACAGAAAAGATAACAAAAGATATGGAGCAATTATTTGCACAAATACATGTAGCCATAGATGAAAAAAATAAAATAAGTTTTAATTTCAAAAACTGCAAAAGAATTGTTTATCCATTTAAAATAATCAATATAGAATATTATTGGTATTTACTGGGATTTGAGGAAAGTAGTGAAAATAAGACATCAAAATCTCAAAAAATCAAAACATATACGGTTTTCGACATTAAATCACTTGAGATTATAAATCAAAAGTTTAAATATGATTTTAGCTTACTCAACAAACTAATCGAAAATGCTATGAATACTTTTTTTATCTATGGTAACAGTATTATCACGGTAGTTTTATTGATTGAAAATAATTTTTTAAAATATATCAATAGAGCATCATTTTTTAACGCATGGAAAAAAACAGGTGTCACAGAAACACATAAAGATGTAAAATATACTCAATATGAAGCATATGTCACAAACCCGCAGTTTAGAGAGATTATACCTACTATTTTAAAATATATGCCAAATATACTTGTTGAAGAGCCGCAAGAGCTTAGAGATAAACTTTTGCAAACCATAAGTGAGTATCAAACTATATATTCTAATTAACTTAAGAGGTTCTCAATGCTCTTTAGTGTAAAATAATACTTATTTACTTGTAAAGGAAAAAAATGATTAAATTATTTAAAATTTTATTGTTTGTAATGTTGCTAGCGAGTGTTTCTCAGGCAAAAGACACCAAAGAGACTTTAACCATATACACTTATGACTCTTTTGCTGCTTCTTGGGGGCCTGCTCCATTGGTTAAGAAGGCTTTTGAGAAGAAGTATAACTGCCATCTTAAATTTGTTGCTACTCCTAGCTCTATCGGGGCTCTTAGAAAGATTCAGATTGAAGGGAAAAACACTAAGGCAGATATCCTTTTAGGGTTAGATACAAATACTGCTGAGCTTGCTAGAAAGACTGGATTGTTTGCTAGGCAACATACGGATTTATCAAGACTTAATTTGCCTATAAAGTGGAATGATGATGAGTTTGTGCCGTTTGATTATAGTTATTTTGCTTTTGTTTATGATTCAAACAAGCTTAAAAATCCTCCTCGTTCATTTAAAGAGTTGCTTGAGATGCCTAAAAACTTTAAGATAATCATAGAAGATCCCCGCTCTTCGACTCCCGGGCTTGGATTGCTTCTTTGGGTAAAAAGTACTTACGGGGATAAGGCTTATGATTATTGGAAAAAATTGGCTCCTAAGATTTTAACGATTACAAAGGGATGGTCTGAGGCTTATGATTTGTTTTTAAAGGGTGAGGCTGATATGGTTTTATCTTATACGACTTCTCCTGCTTATCATATTATTGAAGAGCATAAAACAAATTATAAAACAGCAAATTTTAAAGATGGTCATTACGCTCAGATAGAGATAGCCGGGATGCTAAAATCTTCAAAGCATAAAAAATTAGCACAAGAATTTCTCTCTTTTATGTTAAGCGATACATTTCAAAATATAATTCCAACTACAAATTGGTCATATCCTGTTGTAAAAACAAAAAAGGGATTGCCTCACGGATTTAGCTCACTTTTTGTTCCTTCAAAAATGCTTTTGATGAATGGAAAAACTGTTGAAAAACATAGAAAAACATGGATAAATGAGTGGTTAAGAGCACTTTCAAAATAGATGTTGAAAAAAATTTGGAGATTTAGAGCCTCTTTGATTCCTGGGCTTCTTATCTCCTTTTTTTTACTGACTCTCGCGTGTTTGCTTTTTTTGACACTTTATAGTGCCACAAACACAAATGAACCACTTTTTTCGACACTTAGTCAAAGAGTGCTTGGACTACTTAAATTTACTATATTTCAAGCAACATTATCTACCATACTTTCAGTCTTCTTTGGCATCATTTTAGCTTGGAGTTTGGCTCATCAGCAGAGATTTTATGGAAGAGATTTGCTTATTGCTCTTTTTTCTTCATCACTTGTGCTTCCGACTATAATAGTTGTACTTGGACTCATCACAATTTTAGGAAGAAATGGCTGGTTTAATCATCTCTCCTTATATCTTTTTCATCACTCATTTGAGGGGTTTTTGTATGGATTAAGCGGTATCCTGATAGCACATGTTTATCTAAACGCTTCTTATGCCGCAAGATCTCTTCTGCATAGTTTTGAGTCCATACCAAAAGAGAAATACAAACTGGCAAAAAGCTTAGGTTTTTCTACCTTTAAAAGATTTATATTTATAGAATGGCCTGCCATAAAAGCAACAACACTAAGCATATCTTCGACCATCTTTTTACTTTGTTTTGCCTCTTTTGCTATAGTTTTAATACTTGGCGGAAATCCAAGCTATAATACACTTGAAGTTGCTATATATGAAGCAGTTAAACTGGATTTTAATATATCCTTGGCGCTAGAGTTGGCTTTTGTGCAACTTGGCATCTCTGTTGTTTTGGTCATTTTTTCATCAAATCTAAAAACAAATATATCAAACATAAAAACCCAGACTCAGCTGATTCCCTGGGGTGAGCCATTGGGCATTAAATCTATACAAATATTTAATATATTTATATTTGGTATTTTTTTTATATTGCCACTTCTTGCCATAATCGTAGATGGATTTGGAGCAGATTTTAGTCGAATCTTAAAATCTGCCATATTTATAAAATCTTTTTTTACCAGTTTCGTTATTGCCTCAATTTCGAGTACAATCACGCTTTTGTTTACTTTGCTTTTAAGCAATGCGAAAAGAAATTTTGCATTAAAATCTCGTATCTCAAATAGTAAAATAGGTAGAATCCTGGAGGTTCTTATCTCTTTTTCCGGAACACTTTATTTGGCTATTCCATCTTTGGTTTTAGGCTTAGGATTTTTTCTATTATCTCAAAGATTTTTAGCCCCGCTCTCACTTTGGGCTACATGTGCGCTATTAAGTGCAAATATCTTGATGTCGCTTCCTTTTTCACTCTCAATCATATATCCTGCTATGCTTAAAACTGCAAAAAGATATGATAAACTTTGTTTTTCATTGGGAATTAGTGGTTTTAAAAGATTTATCTATTGTGAATGGCCATTTTTGAAAGAATCGATAGGTTATGTTTTGGCTCTGTCTTTTTGTTTATCACTTGGAGATTTGGGGGTTATATCTCTTTTTGGAAGTCAAGATTTTTCAACCCTGCCTTGGTATCTATACACACTTATGGGTTCATACAAAAACCAAGATGCCTCTGGAGTTGCTTTTATACTTCTTATCTTGACTTTAACTGTTTTTATACTAATTCCTAAATTATTTACAAGGAGAAGTCTTGCTAGAAGTTAATGCCTTAACTTACCAATACAAAGAAGCAGACCAAGAAAACAGATACGATTTTTCACTTAAAGCAAACAGAGGTGAGATAATAGGTATAGTTGGGGCAAGCGGAAATGGAAAATCCACTCTGCTTGATTTGATTTCTGGCTTCTTGCAATCAAATAGTGGAACAATTATTTTTGATACTCAAGATATAACAAATTTAGCACCGGAAGAGCGACCTATCACTATATTGTTTCAAAATTATAATCTGTTTGAGCATTTAAGTGTAGAAAAAAATGTGCTTCTTGGCATAAATAGCATCTCAAAAGAAGACGATTTAAAAAAAACATACAAAATCCTAGATGAAGTTGGATTGGCGGGATATGAAAAAAAGATAGCCTCTACTCTCTCAGGAGGACAGCAGCAAAGAGTTGCACTTGCTAGATCTCTTTTAAGAAATAAACCTATACTTTTGTTAGATGAGCCCTTTACTGGTCTTGATTTTGACACAAGAATGCACATGTTGAATCTTGTCAAGGAAATCACAAAAGAAAAAAATATATGCACTGTCATGGTAACTCATGAATTAAATGATTGTAAGCAAATAGCAGATAAAGTTTATGAAGTTAAAAATGGAAAATTAACACTACTTTAGATATAATTCCACTTCAATATTGGACTTAAAGTCTAAATAAAAAACAAAGGCAAAAAGATGAGTTTAAAAACATTTGATTACACACAAGAAGAATTAGATAAATTCCAATGGGCGATTATCAAAACTAAAGATGGTGAGATGAAAGTAAAATTATACCCAGAAGAAACTCCTGGCACTGTAGCAAACTTTGCTACTTTAGTAAATGATGGATTTTACAATGGTTTGAATTTTCACAGAGTTATCCCTGGATTTGTTGCACAAGGCGGTTGTCCACTAGGCACTGGAACTGGTGGTCCTGGTTGGAGTATAGCTTGCGAAACAGAAAAAAATACTACAAAACACTCAAAAGGCAAGCTTTCTATGGCACATGCGGGTAAAGACACAGGCGGAAGTCAGTTTTTTATCTGTTATGATAATTTACCACACCTAGATAATGTTCATACTGTATTTGGTGGCATTGAAGATGGCGATGAAGAAAGTATGAAAGTTTTAGATGCTATAAGTCAAGGTGATAAAATCGAAAGCATAGAGATAAAAGAATCTTTATAAAAATTGGTTTGTAAAAACCTCTAATTCTCCCACAAAGTGGGTAGCTTCAGAAGATTGCAAGGGACACTTGTGTCCCTTGCCACAGATAAGAGCTTTGCTCATATTTCTGTGTAAAATTAGTGATTATCTCACTCTTTTTTTCTTAGTAGCCATTTTTAAATATATCCATAAAATACCGATTAATACAAAAACTATAAGCGGTGCAAGCCAGGGATGTGACGAAATATATTTACTTGCATTCATCAGAGACTCTCCTGCTTTATAACTTGCAATTCCTACAATCAAACTCCAAAGCAAGGCGGAGATTACATTTAGGATATTGAATTTTAAAGCTTCATACTTCGTAAAACCTATGGCTATTGGGATAAGGGTTTTTATGCCATATATAAATTTTTGAAAAAATATAATTTTATCTCCGTATTTTTTCATTAATACATGACTAAGAGCCAATTTTCTCCTATGTTTTCTTAAGTAAGGAGCCATTTGCGCTTTGTTATATCTGCTCATATAGAATAAAATGGAATCCCCTAAGGCATTTGCGATAAAAGCCACTATGATTGAGATACTCAAATCCATTTGACCTGAATATGATAGAACTCCTGCGGCTATCAAAGCCACCATTCCTCCACCTAGAGAGTATAAAAATAAAATAATATATCCATAAGTGGATAATGAATTTAAAACATCTTGCAAATTTTTCCTTTTATATTAAATTTATTGCTTGAAAAAACTGTTCCATAGCATAAGAATCCTGTTTATCTGGCATACTTACTATATCTTTAGCATTTATTCCATTGCCATAGTACTCGATATTTTTATCATTGTCTTGACTTATAACCGCACCTCTTAAAGAGGCCCCAACAAATAAACCCTTAGCTTTTCTGTATGAAAATATCTCTGCACTCAGGTTAATCTTACTGTTTTTTTCAAAACTCTTACTAAGAGGTCCTGCAGATATGGAAGCTTCTACGCCCATGGTTATACTGTTTTCCAAAAGTGATTCTGCGCTTTTTTGAGTATTAAAAATAAGCAATATTGAATTCATTTCAAAACCAAATTGCCATCCAAAACTTCCACTTGTCAGTTTTATAAAAAATGGATTGCTCCAAGTACCGTCATTTTTTCTGATGCTAGCCACGCCATAACCAAACTCAGCACCTACAAATAGTCCTATTTTTTTAGCATTAGGGATAACTATTATTGCACGAGATTTTGCAAGAACAGAAGGTGGAATTTTATTTTCAGTCCTCAACATGTCCTTTATAACATTTGCTGAATCCAAAAGCTCTTCATTTGCACCCGCAAAAGAAGATGTTGTAAAAAATAGACTTAAGATAAATATATATATTAATTTTTTCATTTTTATGCTCCTTGTGTATAACTGTAAAATGCGCCTTCTAAACTCATGAGTTCATCATGAGTCCCCTCTTCTTCTATTGTGCCATCATCTAACACATAGATATAATCAGCCTTTCTGATAGTGCTTAATCTATGAGCTATTATGATTGTTGTTTTGTCTTTTAAAAACTTATTCAAAGAATCAAACAGCTTACCTTCAGTATGCACATCAAGTGATGAGGTAGATTCGTCCAAAATCACAATATTTGAGTCTTGGACTATCATTCTTGCGATTGATAATCTTTGTCTCTGTCCACCTGAGAGCTTTATGCCATTTCTTCCTACTTTTGTATCAAGTCCATCTTCCAATGTTTCTACAAAACCTTTCAATTGAGCAATATTCAGGGCATCATGAAGTTTTTCGTCACTTATATTTGCCCCAAAAGTTAGATTTACTCTAATTGTATCATTAAATAACTGTGGATTTTGCAAAACCAGGTAAACATAATCTCTAACAACATCTTGTCCTATATTCCTGATGGAGCAGTTATCATACAATATATCGCCATCTTCAAAAGAATAAAGACCTACTAAAAGATTTGCAAGTGTTGTTTTTCCACTTCCGCTAGCCCCAACAATAGCAACCTTACTTCCTTTTTGAATGCTAAGATTTATATTGTTTAATATATTTTTTTCAGTTCCATAAGAAAAGTTAAGATTTTTAACTTCTATTTTATTTGTATTTTTATCCTTAAAAGGATTACATGCATGCATATAATCCGGTTCTTTTTTTAAGGCAAATATAGAATTTATGCGCTCCAGTGATTTTTTTGCATTGTGATAAGCATATTGAATATTTAAAATGTCTTGTATCGGAGTCATCATAACCCATAGATAACCAAATATTCCAAGCATTAAGCCTATAGTTAAATCAGAATAAGCCACGACCAATATACTAGCTGCTCTAAAAATCTCAAATCCAGATAAGAACACTAAGAAAGACAGTCTATTTGCACCATCACTTTTATATGTAAATTCGATTGATTTATCTCTTATCTCTTTGGCATTATCAATTACTCTTGAAAAAAAGTTTTTATCTTGATTTGACGCTCTAATTTGAACAAAAAGCTCAAGTGTCTCATTTAATGCCTCTTGGAAAACTTCAAATGATAGATTTTGATTTTTCTTAAGTATAGAAACTTTTTTTGCTATTTTCGTACTAATTATTATAACAAATGGATTTAATACTAAGATGAAAAGTGCTAATTGCCAATTAATCAACAATAACACCACACCCACACCTATTATGGTTAAAACAGATATAATCAATCTACTTACAAAAGAGCCTAGAAAATTTTCAATTGTCTCAATATCAACGACTAGTAATGAAGCACTTTTCCCAGATCCGAAAAATTCAAGCTCGTTGATGGCAACTTTACTCAAATGAGTGAGTAAATCTTTTCTTATTTTAAAAGAAATATTTTTTGAAACTATTGTAAAAAACTTAGTTTGAAAGTAATTTAATGCAAAAAATGAAGCCCTTAAAACAAGAACTAGTGCGAGCATGATAAGCACATACACATAAGCTTGTGAGTGATGTCCTAAAAACCGATCTATCGTTTCTACCACAATTCCCGGTTTTTTCAGCAAAACTTCATCAACTAAAACAGGCATAATCAATGGTATTGGTGTACTTACTATAACTGCAATAAGAGCTAATATATTTGCAAATATTAGCTCTTTTTTATATTTTTTAGCCTCGATTAAAAACATTTTAAAACTATACATCAATCTCTACATTAAAATAAAATTATCTTGCAAAATCTATTGAGCGAACTTCTCTGATTACATTTACTTTTATTTCACCTGGATACTGTACTTTTTCTTCTATCTCTTTTGCTATTTCTTTTGCCAACAATACTGCTTCGTCATCATTTATAAGTTTTGCATTTGCTATCACTCTTACTTCTCGTCCTGCATTTATAGCATAAGCGTTTTTGATTCCGTCTCTGCTGGTTGCAATCTCCTCAATATCTTGAACTCTTTTCAAAAATGCTTCAAGAACTTCTCTTCTTGCTCCTGGTCTTGCTGCTGAGAGTGTATCTGCCGCACAAACTGCAGCTGATTCTACTGAAGTTGGTTCTTCGTGACCATGGTGAGCATAAATCGCATTTATAACAACAGGATGTTCTTTATATCTTTTACAGATGTCTGCTCCCAAATCAACATGGCTGCCTGGAAAATCGTGAGTTAATGCTTTACCGATGTCATGCAATATTCCCGCACGCCTTGCTAGCATCTCATCTCCACCTGTTTCTGCTGCTATTATTCCAGCTAAGTGAGCAACTTCCAAAGAGTGTCCAAGTGCATTTTGACCATAACTGGCACGAAATTTCAATCTTCCAATCAATTTTACAATTTCAGGATGAACTTTTGTAAGGCCTAAATCCATAAGTATATTTTTACCCTCTTCTATCAAGCTTTTATCAAACTCTTCTTTTACTTTTTCATAGGTTGATTCAATTCTTGCAGGCTGAATTCTACCATCTTCAACTAGCAACTCTATAACTTTAGTAGCAACTGCTCTTCTGTATAAGTTAAAACTACTAAGGATTATAGCATTTGGAGTATCATCGATAATAATATCGACACCTAGTAACATCTCTAGTGTTTTAATATTTCTTCCCTCTTTGCCGATGATTCTACCTTTTAACTCATCATTTTTAATATTTACAACATTTATAAGTCGCTCTGCAGCAAAATCTCCCGCATATCTTGAAGTTGCTTGAGCCAATATATAATCTGCTCTCCTCTTTCCATCTTGTTTAGCTTCTTCTTCATATTTTCTAACGATATGAGCAATTTCACCACGAGATTGTTCTTCGACCTTTTTAAGAACTATATCTCTTGCTTCATCTTGAGTCAAACCAGAAGATTTTTCAAGCACTTTTAAAGCTTCTTGAACTTTTGTTGTATATTCTTCTTTTAGTTGCTTTCCTTCTTCGTAGAGTTCTTTTGCTTCTTTTTGGAAATTGCCTAGTTCGCTTTTCTCTTTATTTATCTTCTTTAGCTCTTCCTTAAAATGATCCTCTTTTTTATCAAGCTCCATCATTTTTTCAGAATGCTCTTTTTTAAAAGCTATCAATTTATCTTCATATTGCTCTCTTGCATTAAGTTCAGCTTCTTTAACCTTTATCTTGCTATTTTCCAAAACCAATTCAGCTTCGTATTCAATAGCTTTTGCTTTTGCTTTTGCTTGCTCTACATGCACCTCATAACTTGCTGCATCCATTTTTTTTGCAACAAAAAACCCAAAACCAGCACCTATTGCGGCACTAGTTCCAACTACAATTGACTCTAATATCATCTCTTCCCTCTTCTTATTGTATTATGTGGGGTAATATAAATATCTGCTTGTATGTCGTGTGACTCGCCTACATGTGAGGAACTAAAGCAATCAACCAACTCTACAAATGCTATGTGTGGATTATAAGGAAGTGATTCAAAAAATCTATCATACATCCCTTTCCCAAACCCAACTCTTCTAAATGCTCCATCTACCCCTAAGACTGGAACAATAGCTAAATCTATCTTTTTACCTATAGCAAAAGAATTTTTAGGTTCTTTTATATTAAATCTTTTGCTGCGTATTGGCAACCTAAATTTTACCATTTTAAAGCTGACACCTTCCATAAATGGCACGAAAA
>CAZYTB010000076.1:0-11985 GCA_964650375.1 uncultured Campylobacterales bacterium
ACTGTCTCCTTTATTAGGAGCAAAGCTCCTGATAAATTCCTCTCACTAAAGCTTTGCCTTTGGCAAGAGTGTTTTATATTTTTCGTACTAAAGCTACAACTTTTGTTAGAATTATCCTGTCTGCCACAATTTTGTTAAAAATTGGCGGTAGATTCCTCTCTACTATTGCTTATGCTTTGCATAGAGTGTTTCATTTTCCATGTCTTCTATAGAATTGAGTGAATATATATAAGATTTAAACAGTTCAAAATCATCTATTTTTCTCAATCCATCACGAAACCAATCTATAAAAGTTTTTGGTATCTTTTTCAAATAATCGTCTATTAATTTTTGCTTCATTTGCTCATCAATTTTATCTGCTTTTGAGATGATTTTTATATGATTTAATATTGTATTTTCTCTAACTTCTCTTATCTTTGCAATTTCCTCTATCGACTTTTCTTCCGCAATCAAATCAAATGTTTTTTGAACAGTATCGCTTAGTACACTTTGCTTTAAGCCTTTTAATTGTTCGATAAATTCTTCGCCATACTTTTCAAACTTAACTTCACCTACTCCGTTTATCGCTAAAAAACTTTTTTTGTTATTTGGTAACTTTTTAGCCATCTCTTTGAGCGTTGCATCTGAGAAAATTACATAAGCTGGAACTCCGCTTTGGCTCGCTAATTTGGTGCGAAGTGTACGCAATATTTCAAAATTTTCATCTTTTTTCTCATCTTCATCAACCAAAGAAATTTCTTCTTCACTTTCATAAATCTCACCACTTCCAAATAACTTTTCTTTTCCTCTTAAAAGTTCATTCCCAAAATTTGCGATTTTTAACTCTCGAAACTCTCCTCTTCTTATCGCATTTTTCTCAAAAAGTTTATCAATTATCAAATCCCAACTATCTTTGCTTATATCTTTACCTATCCCATAAACACTCAAAATATCATGTGAGTTATCAAGTAGTTTTTTATTTTTGCTACCTCTTAAAATATCTACAATGTAACCTTTACCGAAACTCTGTCCTGTGCGATACATAGCTGAGAGCAACATCCTTGCCTCTTTTGTAATGTCTATTTCTTCAACTTTTTCTTTTTTACAATTATCGCAAAACTCCTTGCATTCGTCTATATCTTCTTCAAAATAACCAACGAGCATTTTATGCCTGCAATCACCCGAATTTGCATAATTGTAAAGTTCTTCTATTTTATTTTTAGCTAAATTTTTATATTTTACATCATCAATTGAATTCATCAATTCACTCTTCTTAACAACATCCCCCATAGAATAAAGAAGCAAACACTCACTTCTCAACCCGTCTCTTCCCGCTCTTCCTATCTCCTGATAGTACCCTTCCATACTTTTTGGAAGGTCCATGTGAACTACAAATCTGACATTACTCTTGTCTATGCCCATGCCAAAGGCTATGGTAGCCACTATAATTTTTGTCTCATCTTTTATAAATAAATTTTGTACTTTTTTTCTTTTTTGCGCTGGCAAACCTGCATGATAAGCTTGGGCTTTAAAGTTTTTTGTTTGTAAAAATTTGGCTAACTCCTCACTCTCTTTTCTTGTGAAAGTATATATAATGCCACTTTCATTGGCATAATTCTCCAAAAATCTAACTAACTCGCGCCTTCCATTGCCTTTTCTTTTTTTAACATTTAGAATTAGATTTTTTCTAAAAAAACTACCCTTCAGCAAAACTGGATTATCTAATTTTAATGACTTTACGATGTCATTTGCCACTCTACTTGTAGCAGTCGCCGTAAATGCTGCGATTGGGATATATGGAAATTCTTCTTTTAAAAAATTTAACTTTCGATAATCTGGTCTAAATTCGTGCCCCCACTCACTAACACAATGTGCCTCATCGATCACTATAAAACTAACCTCAATTTCGCGAATTAAATTTTTAAAACTCTCCATAACGGCTCGTTCAGGAGAAACATAAAGAAGTGAAATTTCATGATTGTGAATTCTCTTATACACTTCTGTTCTTTCACTTGCATTTAACTCACTTGTTAATTTGTCGGCTTTTATATTATTTAGTCCCAGATTTATAACTTGATCATTTATCAAAGCTATCAAAGGTGAAATAACTATGGCGATTTTATCCTTAAAATACAGTGCCGGAAGTTGATAACAAAGAGATTTTCCCCCACCAGTAGGCAAAATAGTAAGCGAATCTTTTTTGGCAACAATTGCTTCAATACTCTCTTTTTGTAATGGTCTAAATTCATTAAATCCAAAATTTTTATGTAATAGCTTTTCTATTTTTTACTCCTATTTCACATGTTAAGTGTATTATAACATTTGACAACTTTTATGCCAATTCAGTGAAAAAATGATAGAATAATTAATGCGCTTTACAAATCAATTTGATAGTTCAAAAAAAATAAAATTTTCAAATATCTTAAAATGGAGACTCTTTAATCGTAAAAAACGAGAAATAGAGAATTCAAATCTTACATTCAAAGATGATAGTGCAATTTTAAAATCAGATAAAGATTTTATCTGTTGGTTAGGGCATGCTTCTTTTTTTGTCCAATTAGATGGTAAAAGATTTATCTTTGATCCTGTTTTTGGAAATATACCTTTTTTCAAAAGAAAAATATCATTTCCTTATGATTTTAAAGATTTGGGCAAGATTGATTTTCTTTTGATTTCGCATACACATTATGATCATTTTGATGTTCCTTCAGTCAAAAAAATCTTAAAACAAAAGCCACATGTAATCATTCCTTTAGGTATGGGGCATTACATCAAAAAAATAGATAAAAATGCAGATATATCCCAACTTGATTGGTATCAAAGTTATAAAGTAAATGATGAAATATCCATTTTTCTAACACCAGCAAAACATTGGGGAAGGAGAGGTTTGTTTGATACTAACAAAACTCTTTGGGGCGGGTTTATTTTAAAATCTACTAAAACAACTATATTTTTTGCGGGAGACAGCGCTTACGATAGCCATTTTAAAACCATAGGCGAAAAGTTTAAAATCGACTATGCTTTGCTTCCCATAGGAGCATATAAGCCAGAGTTTATAATGAAAACAAACCATCTAAATCCACAAGAAGCATTTGAAGCTTTCAAAGATTTAAAAGCAAAGAAAATGATACCTATGCACTATGGCACATTTAAACTCACAGATGAGCATATTAATGAACCACTAAAATGGATAAAAGAAATTCAACTAGAAAACCCGGATAAAATTTTAATACTACATATTGGAGAAGCCTTAAGTTTTACATGAAATTTTTTTCATTTTCATTTCATTTTTATTCTTTATAATTTCACCAAGCAACTAAAAAGTTGCTAAAATTTTTTAAGGAGTTTCTCATGAAAAGAAATGGATACTTTGTAAAGAGCTTAATTGCTCTTAGTTTAGTTGGAACTTTAGCTATGGCAGATGCTGAATCATCAAATGAAAATTCACAAGATGTGAATATGAATATTAAGAGTTCAGTGCAAGTCTCACAAAATGCAAACGAAATGCAAGAAAAGAAAGCAACAAAGATTGGTGTCAGTGATGCTATTCAAGTTGTTAAAAATAAATTTTCTGGTAAAATCGTTGGAGCAAAGCTAGAAAATGAAAATGGTAATTTGGTTTATACCGTAGAAGTTTTAAAAAATAACCAGATTAACAATGTCATAGTAGATGCTGGAAACAGTAAGATTTTAGCCTCTAAAGTTGACGCGGCAGAAAATGTTAGCCAAAACAATGATGAAGGAGAAAATGATAGTGAAGGCACTAAAGAAAACAATAGCGAAAAAGGTGAAGGTTGAAACTTTTAATCATTGAAGATGACGAGCATATCCTCTCTTTTTTAAAGAGAGGGCTGCTTGAAGATGGATATATTGTTCAAAGTGCAGAAGATGGCGAAGATGGCGAATATTTGGCAATTACAAACAGCTACGATATTATCATCTTGGATTGGATGCTTCCAGGTAAAAGTGGTTTACAAGTTCTTGAGTCTTTACGAAACAAGGGCATAAAAACTCCTGTTTTAATGCTCACTGCTAAAAGTGAAATAAGCGATAAAGTGATGGGACTCAGAACTGGAGCAGATGATTATCTCTCAAAACCATTTTCCTATGATGAGTTAGTTGCACGCATAGAAGCACTTCAAAGAAGAAACATATCTCAAGGCATAAACACTATAGAAATAGAAAATATCACTATATATACAGATATAAAAATAGTTAAAAAAGATAATGCTGAGATAAATTTAACAGCCAAAGAGTATGAATTGCTTCTTTTTTTAATAAAACATAAAAACTCTACAGTATCAAATACCATGATAGAAGAAGGTCTTTGGAGTGATGAAGAGTATATAAATAGCAATGTTATCCAAGTTACAGTTTATCATTTACGAAAAAAAATTGGGAAAGATATCATAAAAAGTTCTCGCGGATTAGGATATAAAATTGAAATTTAAAAGTTTAAAGACAAGAGTTTTAGTTTGGTTTGGAAGTATTACAATTATTTTACTTCTAATTTTCAGCTTTTCTTTTCACTATTTTTTCAATAAAAGCATAAATCTTTCAGTTGAAACAAAACTATATCAACAAGCATCATATATACACAATAAACTCCTTCCAAAACTCAAAGAATCGCAAATTATAAAAGGAGATAGATTTTCATCTCTTCAAATTGCAATTATAAAAGATAAAAAGATTATAAATCATACAAATAAATTTACTTTTTCTAATTGGAATAATTATATAAATAAAAGTGGTTCTTTTTTCATTGTAGATGATGGAGAGCATATCAATGGAATATATAATTACAAATTCAACTCCCCATTTGTCGGCAGTATCTTGATTTATAAAGAAAGCATAGACGATAGAGCTGAAAATATTTTAAGCACGCTTCTAATTTTAAATCCTATTTTACTTATTCTGCTTCTTCTTCTTGGGAACAAATTGATTGGTAAAGTTTTAACACCTATAAAAAGTGTTACGAGTATCGCAAGAAATATATCTATAACAAATTTTTCAAGAACGATTCCTCTCCCAAAAGAGGATAATGAAATCAAGGATTTGGTTGATTCTTTTAATGAAATGGTGAAAAGATTAAAAGATGGTGTTGGAAAGATAGATAGGTTTAATAGTGATGTATCACATGAACTCAAAACTCCACTTACTGTTATAAAAGGTGAAGTAGAGATAGCATTGAAAAAAATTAGAGAACCCGAGTATTATGAAAATAGTTTGGAAACCATAGCTTATGAAGCAAATCTAATCCAAAAAATTGTAGATGATTTACTTTTGCTGACCAAGTTTTCAAAAGACAATATCAAAACAACATTTGAAGTTTGTAATCTTGATGTAATCTTGCTAGGCACGATAGACAAATACTCACAAATGGCTAAAAACAAAAATATAAAGCTACATGTAGATAGGTTAGAGTCCATCATAACAGAAGCAAATGCTTTGCTAATTGAAAGAATTTTTTCAAATTTAATTGATAATGCTATAAAATATACACCAAAAAACAAAAACATACACATCTCACTTTACAAAAATAAAGATATACATTTTACAATATTAGATGAAGGTATTGGAATACCACCCAAACATATATCTAAAATAACAGATAGATTTTATAGAATTGATGAATCAAGAAATAAAAAAATAAAAGGCTTCGGAATAGGCTTATCTATAGTAAAAAATAGTGTAGAACTTCACAATGGAGAGTTGAGTATTACTTCTAAAGAAAAAGAGGGCACAACAGTAGAAGTAATATTGTAAAACTTCTATAATTTTCATTTTCATTTCATTTTAGTATCCTAATATTTTGATAAAAGGAGATAAAATGAAAATGTTTTACATATTTATGGTTCTGGTTTTATCAGGGCAATTTTTATTTGCTCAAGAGTTTTACTCACTGCAAAGAAGTATAAATCAAGCAAAAATATCAAACTTTAATTTGGATATCGCTAGAGAAAATTTGAAAAGAAGTTACTTAGATATACAAAAAGTAAAAGCCGATAAATTGCCTACTCTTGGTTTAACATTTGATTACAAAAAAGAATATCTAAGACCAGTTTTAAATACATTTAGAAATTCTTTGGATTTAACTTGGGATTTATCAATTTATAAAAAACATTTAGATTTGTCTAAAAGTCTTCTTTTAAAAGCAGTGCAAAAAAATAAAGAAATTATCAAATCTTCATTGGTATATCAAGTTAAATTGGGGTATTTTTCACTGATGAGATTAAAAGAAGAATTATCAGTGCTAGAACAAAATATCAATTTGCTAAAAAAACAAAGAGAAATAACAAAAGCGTTTGTAGATTCACAGATAAAATTACAAAGCTCACTCTCACAAGTAGAAGATCAAATAAATCGCTTAGAAAATCAAATATTATTTAAAAAAATCCAAATTGGGCAACAAAGGGATGAGTTAATACATACAATATTTGTATCTCATTATAAAAATATAGAATTTCAAAAATATAAGATAAAATTTTCAAATCTTCCAAAATTATCTTTTTTGCTAAATCAAATAAGCAAATGCTCACCTCTAATACAAAGCTTAAAATATGAACAAAAAGCAATCCGAACATCAATAGACAAACCTTGGAAAGATAAATTGCCAATAATCTCAGCAGGTATAGGTCAACAAGAAGAGTGGCCTAATAGCTGGAGTAAATATGATTTTCATGTGGGTTTTACTATCCCAATCTTAGATAATTCAAATGCAAAGTACAAAAGACAAGTGAGTATTATAAATTACATGAAAAAAAAGATTGAGATTAAAAAAAAGAAAAAAAATATTTTGGATAATGTTGCAATTTTATACAAAAAAGCGCGGTTAAGCAAAAAACTTTTTCTTAGTTATAAAAAATCTTACGAACACCAAGAAAAAACCTTTTCTCTTGTAAGAGATGAATATAAAGCTGGTTTGGGAAATATAAATGACTTGATAAATATACAAAAAGATATGATAAATTCTGCTTTTAACATGCATAAAACTTTTTATGAATATATGATTTTTGTTTCACAAATAGATTTCTATAGAGGAGTAGATACATGAAAAAGATAATAATAAATATCTTGGTTTTAGTGGGTATTTTATCACAAGTAACTGCAGATGAGAGCAAAGGTATGCCGGTGTATGTCAAAAAGATGACAAACCAAACTCTTAGAGAGCTATTACCTGTTTTTAGTGTCATTAAAACTTCAAAAGACACCAAAGTATCATCACAATATGGTGGCAGATTGACTTCTTTACATGTAACAAAAGGGATGTTTGTAAAAAAAGGTAAACTTTTGGCAACCCTGCAAACACAAAAGGCAGAAGCGCTTAAAAACAGTAGCAAATATGGTCTAAAAGATATCAAAATATACGCTCCCATAAATGGGTATGTGACAAACTTATATACACATGTGGGAGAGGTGATATCTTCGGCACAACCGATTGCCACTATAGTATCAACTAATCATAAATACATGTCTATCGATGTACCAAGTCATTTTTTGCACAAATTAAAAAACGGCATGATGGTAAGAGTAGATAAACAAAATCTCAAAATAGATAGAATTATCCCCATAATAAACCCAATAACTCATACATTTGAAGTGATTTCCTATATCAAAAACAGTAGCCTATATGCAGGAGAGGTATATAAAGGCATTTTAGTACTTAATGAAAAAAGAGTTGAAGCAATCAATAGAAGTGCAGTTTTAAGTGAAGATGGCAAAAAATATGTTTTTATAGTCTCAAATGGAATTGCCAAAAAATCATTCGTAACCATAGGACTAAGTAACGATAAATTTATAGAGATAAAAAAAGGCATAAAACCAAATGAAGATGTTGTAGTGCTTGGAAATTATGAATTATATGATGGCATACAAGTAGAGGTAAAATAAAAATGAAAAAATTTGTAGCTTCTATACTAAAAAATCGTACAGCTATTTTATTTATCATATTTGTTATCACGATAATTAGTGCTTACTCTTTACAAAGTATGAAGCAATCTGTTTTTCCAAAGGTTACTTTCCCTCAAATTCGTGTAAAAGTTTATGGAATATTCTCGCCTTTAAAAGATATGGAATTACAAGTTACTAAACCTTTAGAAGATGCTTTGCACTCGATATCTGGTATTAAAACAATCACTTCAAAAACTTATCAGGGTTCATCCAAACTCCAATTAACTTTTAACTGGAATACAAATTTAGATCAAGCCTATCAATCAGTCCTAACAAAAGCAGGAGAAATAAAATCAAGTTTTCCAACAAATGCAAAAGTAAAAATAACGAGAATGACTACAAGTGCTTTTTCTATCGCAGGTTTTAGTCTTTATAGTGACAAAGCACCTGTTTTGCAACTGAAAAAATATGTAGTAAATGTTATAGTACCACAACTTGAAAAAGTACCAGGAGTAAATAATGTTGAAGTGATTGGTGGAGTTAATGAAGAGTATAAAGTTATATTATTACCTGAAAAATTAGTAAAATATCATCTAAATCCTTCAAATATAGCCAATGTAATAAAAAAATCAAATGGCATAAATTTTTTAGGAACGATATCTCAAGAGTATAAAATGTATCTTGGAATTGCTGATTACAGGTTAAAAAATATAGGAGATATTGAAAATATAATTGTGGGAATTGCTAACAACACTCCTATATATTTAAAGCAAATAGCGCGAGTTGAGAAAAGCTCAACTACACAATATATATCAACTTCAACAGATGGTTTTCCAGCTGTTTTATTTAATGTAACAAAACATTTAGATGCAAATGTAGTTCAAGTCTCTAAAAATATCACTAAAGTTTTAGCAAAAATACAAAAGAAATTACCAGCAGATATTCACATCGGTAAATGGTATGATTTATCTCAATTTGTGCAAAAATCTGTAAATGGAGTTACATTTAATCTTTTAAGTGGAATGTTCATTATATCATTTGTGATATTTATTTTCTTGAGAAATTTCAAAAGCTCCATTCCTCTCATAATTTTTATGCCTTTGACACTAATTATTGCACTTTTGGTTATGAAAATATTTGGTATGACTCTAAATATCATGACTTTAGGAGGGCTTAGTGCAGCGGTTGGGATTTTAGTGGATAATGCCAGCGTGGTAGTTGAGAATATAACAAGATATTTGCAAAAAGAAGGAGATAATCAGCAAGCTATTATAGATGCAACTTCTGAGATTATCACTCCTCTAATATTTTCTACACTCACAACAATTGCCGTTTTTATTCCCATGATTATGCTCAGCGGTGTATCAGGATTTTTCTTTAAGGCAACTTCAGCAACTATTGCTATATCTTTGTCTTTATCCCTGTTTTTAGCGATTTTTTTGATTCCTATCATCTCGTTTTATTTTTTTGGCAACACTCACCAAGTTGTATCAAAAGAGGAAAGATTAGGTTTTACACAAAAAGGGTATAAGTATCTTCTTGATAAAATTCTAAAAATCCCTAGAATTATTTTGATACTTTCACTTTTCCTTGCCATCTATTCAGTAGATATTTTTACAAAATTACCTACCAGTTTTTTACCTGTTTGGGATGAGGGAACATTTACTATGGATTTAGATACAAAACCAGGGACTTCATTAAAAGAGATGAGCCGCATCATAAATGGAGTTGAAAAAGTCATACAATCACTTCCTGAAATTAAAACTTACTCAAGACAGACGGGTGATGGAGGAGTTAGAACAAATGAGGCGCATTTTTTTATGCATCCTTTGAGTTCAAAAGGTTCGATGTCTGTTTTTGGTGTTATGGATAAGCTAGAGAGCAAGCTTCTAAAAACTTATCCTGAATTAAATATTGATTTACATCAAATTCTTCCAGATAGATTTGTTGATTTAAGCGGACAACAGGATGCTGTTATCTTGAAACTCACAGGAAATAATAAACAAGAATTACTCTTTTCTTATGAAAAAATAAAAGAAAATCTAAAAAAACTTTCATTTATAAAAAAAGTAAAAGGAAAAATTCCTGATAATTCTCCCATCTTTGATATAAAATTTGATAAAACAAGGCTTGCTCGTGCAAATTTAACCCAGAGTTATGTCTCAGATCAATTAAAAACTGCATTGGATGGTATAGTCGCTACGCAAATCAACAAAGGAGTAAAAAGCATAGATGTAAAACTTACTTACCCAAAATCATATAAAAAATATATAGAAGATTTATCCACATTGCCAATCTTTACTCCAGATGGAAAGCATCTACCGTTATCTGCCATTGCTACTATAAAAATTAAAAATTCTCCAAGAATTGCATACCATGAAAATGGAATTCCCATAATAAATGTGAAAATCCAAACAGCATCAGGAAACTTAGGTAAAAATGTAAAACTAATAGAAAAAGAGGTAGGAAAACTTTCCTTGCCAAATTCTGTACATGTAGAGGTTGGTGGGGATTGGAGGGTTCAGCAGGAATCTTTTAAACAACTTGTGTTTATCATCATTGTTTCAGCATTGTTAGTGTTTTCACTATTGCTCATACAGTTTAAACATTATAAAGTTACGATTGTTTTATTTCTGAGCTCCATCTTTTCTTTGTCTTTTGTAATTTTAGGATTATACTTTACAAAGACGGATTTTAATGTTTCAACTTTTATAGGGCTCATCATATCTTTAGGAATTGTAGTAAACAATGGAATCTTGGTGGTAGATTTCATACAAAGATACAAACAAAAAGCGATGGATTTAAAACAAAGTATCGTGCAAGCTGGAATCACAAGAATCAGACCAATACTCATAACATCTATAACCACCATAGGAGGTTTTTTGCCAATGGCATTAAGACTAAGAAATGGCGGAGAAATGCTACAACCCTTTGCAGTAGCTGTGATATTTGGGCTTATTGGTTCACTGATAGTTTCACTTATAGTAGTTCCTAGTGCGTATTTAGTTTTTGTGAGAGAAAATAATATTAGGTAAGGCATTAGAATACCGCCCAAATATTGCTATACTCTTAATTTCTAAATAACTCCGAATGATTTCCAACTCTTGTTAATGCTAACTCTAAAATATTATTATTTATTCTATAAATCAATAATAAATCTGTTTTTAAATGGCACTCCCTACACCCATCATAATTTCCAATTAACTTATGGTCTTTATATTTTTTATCTAATGTATCTCCTTGAGATAATCTTGTAACCACATCTTTTAAGATTAGTTGATTTTGTTTTGATAGTTTTTTATAGTCTTTTTTAAAACTATTAGTTCTAAATACTTCATACATTTAATCATCCAAATCATCAAATAATTCATCTAAGTTATTAAACTTTTTACCTTTATGCGATTCTAATTCATCTAATGCTTTTTGAGTTTCTTTAGTCGGTATTTTTACTTCAAATGGTAGTCCATTATTTAATACTATCATATTGTTAAAAACGCTTATTGCTTGTGAATAAGTTAATCCAATCTGGCTTAATATATCTTTTGCTTGAAAATAATTTGTCTCTTCTATTCTAATTGTTGTTTGGGTTTTAGGCATAATAATCATCCTCCTTTATATTTATATAGACTAATTATATCCCAAAATGAATATATAATCAAGACAATAACTTAAAAGTAGCCTTTTACCTCTAGTGCGTATTTAGTTTTTGTGAAAAAGAAATAGTATATCATTCATTTTCATTTCATTTTCATTTCTTACAATTTCACAAGCAAAAAAATGCTAGAATTTTAACAAGGAGTTTTCATGGAAATTATATATATGTTTGGTAAATTAGCTTTTAGTATAGTTTTTTTTGTACTATTTTTATTTCAAAATTCTTATGCACACAATAGAAAACTAAGCAATAAAGAAGAGTTAAGATTAACAAATAAATTTTTCCATCCATTGGACAACAAAAATATAATAAAACTTGAACCAAAATACAAAAAGAAGGCAGATTATCTAGGATTTCACTCCATATATGTTAAAGAAAATATTCATAATCTAGGTGAGTATGTATGGAATCAAACAAATGCAAGAACCAACAAAGTACGATTCAATCTTTTGGATTGAAAC
>CAZYTB010000077.1:0-986 GCA_964650375.1 uncultured Campylobacterales bacterium
GATGTATTGTTAAGTTTGGTTTTACGTTCTTCTGTAAAGTCCCACCATTTTCTGGCAGGTCCTCCTTCCATATAACGTACCGCTGAGATAAATATATCGATCATGCATGGATCATGTTTTTTTTCTGTAATATTGGAAGAATTACTGTCATTTGTATCTAAAGTATAATTATAATCATTTGGGATTAGACTGGTATTATTACCATCATTTTGGATTAAACTAGCATTATTATCAAAACCTAAAAGTAAAGAAATAAAGAGACTTAATCCTAAAAAAAATCGCATATATTTTACTTTAAAAACCCTTCAAGCATTTTAACTCCGTCACTTGAGCCCAACATTTTCTCTATTGCCCGCTCAGGATGAGGCATGAGCCCAAAAACATTTTTAGCTTTGTTGCAAACACAGGCAATTTCACTAACTGAACCATTTGGATTCTCTTCGTTACCGTCTATATCACAATATTCCAGTAAAATTTGCTTATTTTCATATAAGTCACTCAAGCCTGCATCATCAATAAAATAGTTTCCCTCACCATGCGCAATAGGAATATTTAAAATTTGCCCAATATGCAATTTTCTTAAAAAAATGTTGTTATTATCTATAACTTTTAAGTGTTGATATTTTGAGACGAAATGAGTATTTTGATTTCTTTTCATAGCACCTGGCAAAAGTTTGGCTTCTAAAAGCATTTGAAATCCATTGCAAATTCCTAGAACATAGCCGCCTTTATTTGCAAAGTCAATTACAGCTTTCATGATAGGTGAGAATTTTGCGATTGCAGCACTTCTAAGATAATCCCCATAACTAAAACCACCTGGCAATACCACTAAATCAGTGCCAGCTGGTAGTTTTTCTTCTTTGTGAAATACTAATTCTACACTCGCACCTAGTTTTTCATAAGCATACTTTGTATCTGTTTCGCAATTTGTCCCGGGAAATACAGCAACAACCACTTTCATATTAATGTCTCCTTTAACTTGAGCA
>CAZYTB010000077.1:1086-11973 GCA_964650375.1 uncultured Campylobacterales bacterium
AAGCTCTAGTTAAATTCCTATCACTAAAGCTAGTGCTTTGCACAGAATTTTTCATATTAATGTCTCCTTTAACTTGAGCAAAGCTCTAGTTAAATTCCTATCACTAAAGCTAGTGCTTTGCACAGAATTTTTCATTTTAATTCTCTATGTCTATGGTGTAGGTTTCTATTACAGTATTTGCTAGTAAGTCTTCACACATGCTCTCTATTCTTTTTAATACTTTTTCTTTTTTATCATCTTCTACATGTAGGATAATTTGCTTGCCAATTCTTACATCTTTGACTTCATTAAATTGTAAAGCTAAAAGAGCATGATAAACTGCTTTGCCTTGAGGGTCTAAAACACCTTCTTTTAATTGAACATTTACAATGATTTTCATATCTATGCCTTTTTTTCCAATATTCTTCTCAAAACTTCTTCATAGGCAACTTTTACACTGCCTAATCCTTGTCTAAATCTATCTTTATCAAGTTTTTCATTAGTTTTAGCGTCCCAAAAACGGCAACTATCTGGACTAATTTCATCTGAAAGTATTATATTTCCATCTTTGTCAGTACCAAATTCAACTTTAAAATCTACGAGATTCAACCCCCTAGCTTCAAAGAATTTTTTCAATATGCTATTTATCTCTCGTCCTTGTCTTTTTAGCTCTTCAAGATCAGATTCGCTTTTCACTAAATTCATAAGCAAACAATGTTCATCATTTACAATTGGGTCATCTAAAGCATCATCTTTATAATAAAACTCTACCAAAGGAAATGGTAATTTCTTTCCATCTTCTATGCCTAGTCTTTTTGATAGAGAACCAGTTGCGATGTTTCTCACAACTACTTCAAGAGGAATTATTTTCACTCTTTTTATTAGTTGCGTTGTGTCATCTATAGTTTTTACCAAATGTGTTTTTATGCCTCGTTCTTCCAAAAGTTTAAATAATTGAGTGCTAATCTTGCAGTTTAATGCGCCTTTGCCTTCTTCACTACCTTTTTTTTGAGCATTGAAAGCAGTTAAATCATCCTTAAACTCTGTTATTAACAAATCATGATCATCTGTATTGTAGAGTCTTTTACCTTTTCCCTCGTAAAGCAAATCTTTTTTTTCCAAAATTTTCTCCTGTTAAATTCTCGTACAATATGGACTTGGTTCATATTATACTCAGTCACTAAAGCTTCCTATTTCTGCTCACTAATTAATAAAATTTTTATAGTATCAATTGCACTTTTTAACTGAATATCTTTTAAAATATCAGCGTTTGTTATGATATCTTTATTTATTTTCTTTTTATTTATTTTCTTTTTATTTATTTTCTTTTTATCTATCTTATTTAATTCACCTTTTAAGTGTTGTTTAAGCTCATTTTCTTTTATGGTAAATTCATCTACTTTATGAGGAACGATTCCTGCGTGGACTATAACATCAGGGATATCCCCAACAGCTTGTATAGTTCTACCACTAGGCAGATAGTATCTTGCTATTGTTAGTCTTAGTGCTTCAGTATTATTTATAGGAAGTATTACTTGTACGCTCCCTTTTCCAAATGTTTTTTCTCCGACTATAATAGCTCTCTTATGATCCTGCAAGGATCCACTGACTATCTCACTCGCACTCGCACTTCCTCCATTTACCAATACACTCATAGGAAGCTTTGATAAAGTTGTTGATTTTGAAGCTTTATATACTATATCTTCGTTTTTATCTCTTCCTTTTTGTGATACTATTACTCCACTATCAACAAAAAGATTAACTAAACCAACAGCTTGATTTAAAAGTCCACCTGGATTATTTCTCAAATCTAAGATTATTCCTTTGGCATCTCTATGTTTAGATAAAGCTTCTTTTGTTTTTTCTACTACACTTTTATCAAAACTTGTTACTCTTATATAAAGAATATTATCTTTTTCTATTGTTTTTGCATAAACTGAATTTATTTTAATAATAGCTCTTGTGATTGGAATTATGACAGGTATATTTACATTCTTTCTCACAATAGTGAGAATTATCTTTGTTTTAGGTTTTCCTCTCATGTGACTTACTGCCTCATCTATGGTCATGCCCAATGTTGATAAATTATCTATTTTCAATATAATATCACCAGCTTTTACACCAGCTTTATCTGCAGGAGTACCTTCTATAGGGGCGATGACAGTAAGAGCACCATTTCTCATACCAACTGTAATGCCAAGCCCTCCAAATTCTCCCTCTGTTTGTATTTTCAGATTTTTAAAACCTTTTTTATTAAGGAAAGATGAATGGGCATCAAGATTTGACATCAAACCTTCTATTGATTTGTTGATTATGTTTGTAATATTGATATCGTCAACATAATATTTTTCAACTGTGCTTATAACTCTAGTGTATTTTGATAACGCTGCTAATCTGCTTGATTCACTCTCTTGCCCCTTGGCAAAAACGGCTGTAGATAGTAGCAAAGTTGCTCCAGCAAGTGTAAAAACAAAACCTATGCCAGCTAATTTCATGTGCTTCATATAAATGTCTCCTGTAGTGTGAGCAAAGCTCAAGTTAAATTCCCCGCACTAAAGTACGAAGTAGAGCTTCTGTATATATTTTAACATAAGATTATATATAAATTTCCCTAAAATTTGTATAAAGTTAGAAAATAATTTTTAGTGGTAAATAATAATATTCATATATCATTCATAATATTATTAAATAAACTTGACATCAATAGACTAAAGTTGTATAATAATAACAAAAAAAAGGAGTTGATTATGAATAAAATATTTGAAAAATTAACACATCAGATGACACAAACTATAGAAAGTGCGCTCTCTTTAGCGCTTCATAGTAAAAATCCGGAAGTAGAGCCTTTACATGTGCTGTGGTCATTACTTGCAAATTCATCATCAATATTAAACCAAGTTTTAAATAAAATGGGCATAGATAAATCTGCACTAGAGCTTGAAGTGAAAAGCAAAGTTTCTTCTCTTCCAACAGTTTCAAGTGTAACAAAAGATAGTATTAAACTTTCCCGCTCTTTAGTGGAATCTTTGCATAATGCAGAGGGTTTGATGAGTAAGCAAGGAGATAGCTATCTGTCAGTCGATACTTGGTTATTGGAAAATCTAAAAGATAAAAAAATTAAAGATATTATGTCTAAATATGTAGATTTGCATGAAATCAAAAAAAATTTAGAAACTTTAAGAGGCAACAAAAAGATTGACAAACAAACTGGAGATGAAACTTTAGAATCTTTAGAAAAATATGGTATTGACTTAACAAAAAAAGCCATAGACGGTGAGCTTGACCCGGTAATCGGCAGAGATGAAGAGATACATCGAATCATGCAAATTTTGATTAGGAAAACAAAAAACAATCCTATCTTAATAGGTGAACCAGGAACTGGTAAAACAGCTATCGCTGAGGGTTTGGCTCTAAAAATAGCAAATAATGATGTACCGTTAAGTTTGCAAAATAAAAAAGTAGTCACGCTTGATATGAGTGCATTAATCGCAGGGGCAAAATATAGAGGTGAATTTGAGGATAGACTAAAATCTGTCATAGATGAAGTGAAAAGCGCTGGAAATATCATACTTTTTATTGATGAAATTCATACAATCATAGGAGCAGGAGCGAGTGAGGGCAGTATGGATGCTGCAAATATACTAAAACCCGCACTGGCTAGAGGCGAACTTCATACTATTGGGGCAACAACGCTAAAAGAGTATAGAAAATACTTTGAAAAAGATACAGCCCTTCAGCGAAGATTTCAGCCGGTTACTGTAAATGAACCTGACATTAGTGAAGCGTTGCAGATACTTAGAGGTCTTAAAGAGTCATTGGAAGCATTTCATAGTGTGAGAATTATGGACAGTGCCTTAGTTGCTGCTGCAAAACTTAGTGATAGGTATATAGCAGATAGATTTTTACCTGATAAAGCGATTGATCTCATAGATGAGGGTGCGAGTGAGCTTAAGATGCAAATTGAAAGTGAACCGATAGAACTAAGTCGCGTGAAAATTGCGATTGGTAAATTAATGGTGGAAAAAGAAGCTCTCTTGATGGAAGGTAAGAAAAAAAATCAAAGAAGATTAGATGAAATAGAAAAAGAGTTAAGTGATGCAAAAGAGCACAAACAGAAACTTCAAATGCAATTTGATACTGAAAAACAAGTATTTGAGCAAATTGCATCTTTGAAAAATGAAGTAGAAGCACTAAGAAAAGAGGCAGAAAAAGCTAAAAGGAATAGTGATTTTAACAGGGCTGCTGAAATTGAATATGGAAAAATACCTGAATTAAATCTAAAAGAAGAAGAATTGAACCAAAAATGGGAGAATATGGTAGAATCTGGAACCTTGCTTAAAAACAGTGTAGATGAAGAGATGATTGCAACAATCGTGAGTAAGTGGACTGGAATCCCAGTTAATAAAATGCTACAAAGTGATAAACAAAAAGTTTTAGATATAGAAGACAGACTTCGAGAAGAAGTTGTCGGACAAGATAAAGCCTTACATGCGATAGGTCGAGCCATAAAAAGAAATAAAGCAGGGCTAAGCAGTGAATCCAAACCAATAGGAAGTTTTATGTTCTTAGGACCAACAGGAGTTGGGAAGACTCAAAGTGCAAAAGCTTTGGCAAAATTTTTGTTTGATAGCGAAAAATCTCTAATCAGATTTGATATGAGCGAATACATGGAAAAACATTCAGTCAGTCGTTTAGTAGGGCCGCCTCCTGGATATGTTGGATATGATGAGGGCGGACAACTTACCGAAGCAGTTAGAAGAAAACCATATAGCGTTTTACTCTTTGATGAGATAGAAAAAGCTCACCCAGATGTTTTCAATATCCTCCTTCAAGTATTAGATGATGGAAGATTGACTGACAATAAGGGTGTAACGATAGATTTTAAAAATACAATCATCATTTTAACCTCAAATATCGCAAGTGATAAGATTATGGAAAATCCTCAAAATTGCGAAGCAGATGTGATGAATGAAATAAAAAGATATTTTAAGCCAGAGTTTTTGAACAGATTAGACGATATAGTGATTTTCAATCCTTTAAGTTTTGAAGATATTAAAAATATCGTAAATATAATGTTTAAAGATTTAGAGCAAAGAGTGAGTGAGCGAGGTATAAAAGTAAGCCTGGATGAAAGCTCAATCGAACTCATAGCACAAGCTGGATTTGACCCAGTATTTGGAGCAAGACCACTGAAGAGAGCTTTGTATGAACTCATAGAAGATAGACTGGCCGATATGATTTTAAAAGATGAGTTAAAAGACGGTATGAGTGTTGATATAAAAGCTTTCAATAATGAATTGGTTTTTGAAGTAGCATAGATTAGGATGTCTCCGATTAAATCGGAGACATTTATCGCATTTTGATTGCTACTGTAAATATATATCTTTAACTTTGTTTCTAACTTGACTTTTTATGATTGCTATAATATAATTACAAAAAATAATAGGGATGGAGTTCCCTAAATATTTGCTCGGACTTGGGCTAATGACTCCTACCACACAGACTCATTTTCTAGAAATTCTCGTTTATATCGCGAACTAACTCGTTAGAGACTGCGTTTGTGCTAAAGTCCGAAAGATTATTTATGAAGGAGAACTCTGATTATGCCCCGATATCCTGCTTTTGTCTGCCACATGTTGGCTTTTCCTATCTACGCATTTCCAATATTAATCTTCTCTAGCATCAGCAATTTATCTCCGATACAAAGGAATCACGGATGAGTAAGTACATTCTGTTTAATATCCTACAAGTCTTGGTAGTCATGGGATTTTCTCCCTTAGCCATGGGCGTACTCAATCGTTTGAAGGAAAGAGTACAGTCCAAACATGGTCCGAGCATATTTCAGCCTTATAGGGATCTTTTGAAACTATTTCATAAAGATGAAGTCATTTCGCAGGAGAGTTCGTGGATTTTCCGTGTTACCCCTTATATTGTTTTTGTTGCACCAATATTTGTAACGCTCCTTATACCTGTTCTGACTGATTATCCACTTTTTTGGGCATTTATGGCAGATATGGTCGGCGCAGGATTTGTGCTTGCCCTTGGTGGTTTTTTTGCAGTATTAGCAGCTGTTGACACTGCAAATCCCTATGGACCAATGGGAGCAAGCCGTACACGGATGGTTGGTTTCCTCAGCGAGCCCGTTTTTCTCATCGTATTTTTTACAGTTTCTTTCGTGGCAAATTCGACTATACCTTTTATCGTTCAGCAGAAATGGGTAACACCTATATCAAATTTTTTTGAACCTTCGCACATCTTACTTTTAGTTGCTTTTATAATGCTAATTTTAGCTGAAAAAGGGCGTATCCCCGTTGATAATCCCTCAGGTCATTTTGAGCTAGCTATGATTGAAGAATCAAAAGATTTGGAATACTCAGGATCTGGTGCAGCACTGATGAAGTGGGGTGGCTGGATGAAATTTTTTGTTTTGATGATTATTTTTTCAAATGTTCTTTTGACACCGTGGGGATTAGCATCTACCCTAAGTTGGGGAGCTGTTTTGTTGGCAATTCCGCTTGTATTATTCAAAATTTTCATTTTCATTTTGTTTCTTGTTTTTGTTGAGTCATCATTGGCTAAACTAAGGTTGTTTAGAATAAGTGAATTTCTAAGCGCAGCATTTATCATCGCAGTAGTTGCCATGCTGACAAGTGCGTTTAACCAATATGGAGGCAGGTAATGCAAACTTTTCAAAACATAACGCCTCTAATAGCCAACTTGAATTCTTTGGTAGGAGGTCTGTTTATCATAGCCGCCTTCGGAATCGTGGCGACACGCCAAGTGCGCGCCTCTTTGAGTTTTTTTATCTTTCAATCAATTCTTTTAGTAGCTTCCGCATTTCTATTAGGAATTGAGCCATTTTCGATAGACCTTATGGCAGTTGGAGTCATCAACTTAGTTACAAAAGTCTGGTTACTACCATGGCTTTTGAGACGCCAGGTAAGTGAAGAATTTTACACAAGACGAGAAATCACACAGGTTCTCAGCATTCCTACTTCACTTATCATAGCTTTGCTGCTCACGGTAGCCGCTTATTTTTTGAGCTTGCCTTGGGTAAAAACTGCAAATGACTTAAGTGCTATTTATATAAATATGCCTGTAGGATTAGCAGGGCTTTTGTTAGGAGCATATACTCTTACAACCAGGCGTGAAGCTGTTCCACAACTTTTAGGACTTTTGGCTATGGAAAATGGGGCATTTTTTGCGGGAATCGCAATTGCACCAGGACTTCCGCTCATCGCTGAGCTGGCACTGGCTTTTGATATTCTTATGCTGGTTTTTGTGGTTGGAATTCTCACACACGCTGTCCAAGAGCGTGTAGGAAACACCTCTGTTGGTAGCCTTTCTAAACTCAAAGAAGAGGTGGGCAAATGATTCTTATCGTACTTATAATTATACCACTGATAGCCGCCATTTTATCGACATTGTCTAGTCGCTCTAGTGTTGGAGCGACCGTAACATTAATTAGCTCTATAATTACACTATGGCTCTCATCATGGGTTACCTTAGATGTCATCAATTCTTCAAAACATGTACTTGTGGCAATTCCCAATTGGATTGCTCTTGATGCGCTAGGTGCGCTAATTCTTATCCTAATAGCCATAATAAATGTAACAGCAGCACTTTTTTCTGTTGGTTACATGAATTTCAATAAAACAGGCGGATTTAGACGATACTATCTGAATTTTAATATGTTTGTTTTTTCAATGCTTGTATTACCTTTGATTCAAGAACCCAATGCCGTTTGGATTGCCATCGAATTAACTACTCTTTTTTCTGTATTGTTAGTCGGTTTTGAAAATACAAATGCTGCCCTTGAGGCCGCATGGAAGTACATAATCCTTACTGTTATGGGAGCATCTATCGCCTTGCTTGGATTTTTAATTCTTTATTGGGCGGCAAGGCAGGCAGGAATGGAGCATTATACCTGGTCAGGGTTGTTAGCCGTCGCTCCAAAAATGTCGCCAGTGCTTCTTAAAGCAGCATTTATTTTTATTCTTGTTGGTTTAGGGGCTAAAATTGGACTAGTGCCATTACATACTTGGTTGCCAGATGCCCACTCTCAAGCTCCAGCTCCAGTTTGCGCACTTCTCTCTGGTATCGAAACTACTGCCGTATTTTACATTATACTTCGTCTTTTACCAATAATCTCAGCAAGTCATGCAATAAACGCAAATACATGGCTATTGATATTTGGCCTAATTTCTGTTGGCACCGCGGCTTTTTTACTTCTAAGAGTTCGCGATTACAAGCGGCTCTTTGCCTTTTCTACGGTAGAGCACATGGGTATCATTTTGGTAGCCTTTGGTCTTGGTGGAGCTTCAGCACACCAGGCGGCAATGCTTCAGATAATAGGACATGCACTTACAAAGTCGTTTTGTTTTTATGCTGCTGGTAGTGTCTTGCTTTTGATGGGTACTAGAGACATCGGATCAGTGCGCGGTTTGATTAAAAAATCTCCTCTGATAGGTGCTGCTTTTCTTTTTGGCGGATTAGCCATCGCAGGTGCTCCACCGTTTGTACTTTTTTTAAGTGAATTTTCTGTTTTAAAAGCAGGATTATTTCAAGGTGAATACTTAGCCGTAGGATTGTTAGTATTTTTTATTGCAATTGCATTTTTTGCCATCTTAAACCATGTAAGTCGCATGGTATTTGGCGCTGATAATACAGGAGCAACTACGGAGGCAATATCCTTTTCTTTGCCTATAAGTTGCAAGATTACTCTTATAATTTCCGCCGTGCCTATTGTTGTGCTTGGTGTTTATATTCCTGAAACTTTGCAAAAATTAATCGTGCTCGCAGCAGCAACGGTTGGAGGTTAATTCCATGAATATTCAAGAACTAAGCAATCAAGCTAAATCCCTCTGGTCTCTTGATATGGAGCCATATTTAGATATCCAATCAGTGAGTGTTGAAATTCACTGCAATAAAGAACAGATACCTCACATTTGCAATTGGTTATTCAATCAGCAAAATTATCATTTTGTAGGATTGATTGTCGAAGAAAATGCCTTATGGGAGCTTTGCTATCTTTTCGCAGGTGAGGGCGAAATGGGGTGCGTTAAGGTAATGACTGGCGCACCATTAAATGAGAGTAATTTTAAGAGTGTAGGTATGTTGGTTCACGCCGCTGACTGGTATGAAAGAGAAGCTGAAGATTTATTTGGTTTACATTTTGAAGATCATCCTCGTTTGGGTGATTTCATCTTGCATGACGATGTCTGGCAAGAAGGAGTGGAGCCTATGCGTAAGAGTTTTGATTCAAAGCTTGCTCTGTCTAATCGCAAGCCAAATAAGCACTGGCATCCTCGGAGGATTCTTGAAGAGTCTGGTACTTTTATCATGCCAATAGGTCCTGTTTTTTCCGGTACGGCTGAATCTGTGCATTTTCAACTAGAAACAATCGGTGAAGAAATTGTTCGTGCTTTTCCTAGACTTTTTTTTAAATATCGTGGCGTTGAGAAGATAGCAGAAGGGCGTTTCATCGATGATGCTCTACTTTTGGCTGAACGAAATGCCGGTACCACTGCTTTTTCTCATGCTCTTGCTTATTGTATGGCAATCGAACAACTCCGTGAGGGCAGTGTGCCAAAACGGGCACAAGTGTTACGGGTTTTTTTCGCGGAATTGGAGAGAGTGCGAAATCATATCGGGACTATTGAGAGCATTTGTAATTCAACCGGATTAGCGGTAGCTGCTAATCAAGTTGCTATCTTAGAAGAAGAGATGCTGCGGCTCACAGGTTCTTTGGTTGAGCATCGATATCTCTTTGGTTTGGTAATTCCTGGGGGATTAAGCCGTGATTGTGACGAAGTATTATGCCTAAAGGCTGTTAATAAAATCAAGAAAATTGTTTATAAACTAAATGAAATAGAAAAGTTCCTGATAAATACGAGCAGTTTTCTTGATCGACTTGAGGAAGTAGGGATTATCAGTAAGGCAGAGGCGCGAAACTATGAGTTAGTTGGACCAATAGCCAGGGCATCAAATTATTGTACTGATCTTAGAAAATTTCAGCCTTACTTAAAGTATGATACATTTAAGTTTGAAGTACCTTGTGAAACAGAAGGTGACGGATATGCGCGTCTTCGAATTTTATTTGCTGAGGTCGAAGAGTCGGTGCGGATTATGGAACAAGCAGTTAAGGTATTGCCTGAAGGACCTGTTTTTTCTGAAGGTAAAGTGAGGGCCGGAGTGGCATTTGCAGGAGTTGAAACACCTCGCGGGGCTGCATGGCACTGGGTACATGTGGATGAAGAAGGAAAGTTGAAAAGGTATCGACTGCTTATACCCTCTTTTGCAAACTGGCACGCATTTCATCTTGCGGTCGAGAATTTCACATTTCAAGACTTACCGATTATCCTGGCAACACTTGGATTATCAGTCGCTGAAAATGATCGTTGATGAAGCTTAAACAAGGAGGAAGGAAATGATAAAATGGGTCATGCAAGGATTGAAAACCGGTGTAGTCACAACCTCTTATCCGATGGAGGAGGAGAATGCCTCTGGAGTTTCTCCTGGTTTTCCACGAAGCATACTTAGCAGTGAAGTTGATAGTGAAACCTTGATATCGCATTGTCCAACAGATGCTTTGAGTGAGGTAAATAATCAAATAATTGTAAAAAAAGAGCAATGTGTCCACTGTTATCGCTGTTCACGCGCTGTATCAAAACCCATGCCCTGGGATAGTGGATTTGAATGGGCAACTCTTCAAAAAGGTGTAAGCGATTTTCCAAAGGCTTTTTCTCATTCAATGCACATCCGTGTAGTTGATGCCGGAGATTGCGGAGCATGTCTTAATGAGCTAAAACAATTAAACAATCCTTTTTACAATATGCACCGATTAGGTTTTTTCATCACACCAACACCCCGTAAGGCTGACATATTGTTGGTAGTGGGGCCTGTAAC
>CAZYTB010000078.1:0-11829 GCA_964650375.1 uncultured Campylobacterales bacterium
TGGCATACATAGGTTGGTTCGAATCTCACCTTTTGACTCAAATGCAAAAAGACATACATCTTTTAGCTCTGTTATGGTGAGCCCTGAAGTGGATGATGACATAGATATAGTCGTAGAAGAGAAAGACATAAGGATTGATACCTATAGGTCAAGTGGAGCCGGAGGGCAACATGTAAACAAAACCGACTCAGCCATCAGGATTACTCATATCGAAACCGGAGTTGTAGTGCAATGTCAAAATGACAGAAGCCAGCATAAAAATAAAGCAAATGCCTTAAAAATGCTAAAATCAAGACTTTACGAGGTGGAGCGAGAGAAGCAGCAAGCCATAAAAGATGGTGTAGAAAAAAGTGAAATCGGATGGGGTCATCAGATAAGAAGTTATGTTTTAGCCCCATATCAGCAAGTAAAAGACAATAGAAGCGGAATTACTTACTCGCAAGTAAGTGCCATACTAGATGGAGATTTAACAAAAGTAATCGAAGATGTACTGATAAGCTCAAAAACAAAATAAAGGAGTATTTACATGAGAAGAGATGCAATTTTAAAACAACTAGGTTATGGTGTGAGCGAAAATTCATTGGCTCAGGTTCAAAGAGTTATCGATAATACAAAAGATTTTGATTATGTTGAAAAACATTTGATTGCTCTGCATGATGCTTTAAAATCGTGTTTATCTTTTGTAACCATGTCTAGCTCTAAAGATAATTTTAAGATAAAAAATGAAGCCATAGGCAAAGAGATGGTTGATAGTACAAATGAAATAATCCAAAAATGGGCACAAAAATATAAAATTGCATTAGAAAAAATACCAGATAAAGAGACTTATTATGTCTTAGGCAAGATTTAGTGCTATCCACCTTTGAGATTACAGATAAAAAAATCATAAAAGAAGTTTTAGATAATGCAGAGTTTGGCGTACTTGCAATTTGCAAAAACAATAAGCCATATAGCGTACCTATAAATTTTGTGCAAATGGATGAAGATATATATTTTCACGGTTCCAAAAAAAGTAGAAAAATAGATATCTTAAAAAACAATCCATTTGCATCATTTAGTGTGGTTGAATCTTACTCGATGATACAATCATACTTTAGCTCAAAAGAAGAATTGGCTTGTCCTACGACTCAATTTTTCAAATCTGTGATTATAGAATGTGTAAAAAATTAAAGAATACATTTGTTATAGGCGATGTCCATGGTTGCTATAATACTCTTTTAAAACTTGTGGAAAAATTACCCAAAAATGCAAATTTGATATTTGTTGGTGATTTGTGTGACAAAGGAAATTTTTCAAAAGAAGTCATAAGCTTTGTAGTTGATAATAATCACCAATGTGTTAAGGGGAATCATGAATACTTTATGCAAATCTATATAAAAGATGCTCTGTATAAAAATGATATGTCTAGCAAGTGGGCAACAAAAAGAGGTTGGGGTGGAGGGAAGACAATACAAAGTTACAGAAACTACCCTAAGCTTTTAGAAAAACATTTGAAGTGGATAGAAAAACTTCCCTTATATCTTGAGATTGATAAATACTTCATAACACACGGTTTTGGTTTGCCTTATTATAAAAGAAAAAATGACAAAAGTTCGCATTCTCTTTTTGTAAATAGAATTGATGATAACACTTTTATGCAAGATTGGGAAGATTTTAAAACTTATAAAGTTATGAATATTTTTGGACATTGTAATTTTCAAGAAATACTAAGAGGCAAAAATTATATTTGCATTGATACGGGTTGTTGCTATAGCAATAAGCTAACTGCGATAAACTTAGAAACTTTAGAGACAATAAAGCAAGCCATGGATAAAAAGGATATATTTTAATAAATAGTGCTATAATATTAACAAAAAAAGGAGATATTATGCCAGAAAGTAAAGCTGCAGAATCATTGAAGGAAGAGTTTCAAAGTTTAAAAGAAGATGTTGCATCATTGACTAAGACCTTAAAAGAATTATCTCAAGAAAATATAGGGAATGCTAAAGATAAGTTAAAAGCAAAAAGTCAATCAACCATCGAAGAACTTCGTAAAGAGTTTGAAAATTATAAAGGAGAAGGAGAGCATTTAATACAAAATCTAAATGATGAGATTAAGGCAAATCCTGTTGCAAGCTTAGCAATAGCTTGCGGAGTAGGCTTTTTATTGGCAAAACTTATCGGTAGAGGTAAATGAAACCAGCAACAATTTCAGATTACTTAATTGCACTTTTTGAATTAGTCGAAGCTGAGGGCAGAGAGTTTAAAAAACAAGGTCTGAATATGGGCTTTTCTTTAGGACTGATTGTTCTTGGCTTCATTGTTTTATTGGCTTCTTTTGGTTTTTTGATGTGGAGTGTTTATGGGTTTTTATCCCAAGTTTTTAGTGTTGGTTTAACATTCTTTTTTATGTTTATTTTAACTTTCATATTAGCTATTATCATTTTTGGTATTTCAAAGTGGATAAGTCGCTAACCCCTGCTCAAGCGCGTAAAAGGTTAAGTGCCATTGCGAACAATGGCCACCTAACTAAAAAACAACTTTCTCTTGTAGAAGCAAAAAGAAAATTATGTATGATTGATGATATACTTAAATTGCCACCGATAGCTTCTTGTGTTGATAGGGGAGATTTGAAGAGTTTATCTATATATATGACTGGTTGGATTTTATCGGATAAGGGAATGTTGACATTAGTTCCAAGTTTTACTGATATTTTGTATCTTATATTGAGTAAAAAGAACAGTTAACTATAAAATTCTTCTGCTAACTTTTTATCCCATCTCTTTTTCTGGTAAACTTTCTACATATATCGACTGGCTTGGAAATGCAAAACTAGCTTTATTTTCTTCTATAATTTTCATAATTTTTAAGTTTACATCTTCTCTTACTTCCAAAAATTCAGCCCAGTTTGTTGTTGTCGTAAAAAAATAACAAAATAAACTAAGTGAACTATCTGCAAATTCGTCAAAATGCACCATAATAGTATCTTGATGAATATCTTTGTGATTTTGTAGCATTTCCCTTAAGTCTTTTAAAATTTTTTGTATTTGAGCAGCAGTTGTACCATAAGTAAGTCCGATTCTGGTTTTTATCCTTCTTTTACCCATCTTGGACCAGTTTGTTATAGGTGAATTTGCGATAACTGCATTTGGCACACTTATGAGTGATTGTGAAAAAGCTCTGACTCTTGTGGAACGGATGCCAATGTTTTCGACTGTTCCTTCTACATGTGGTGTTTGAATCCAGTCTCCAATCTTAAAAGGACGATCTGCAAATATCACAAGAGATCCAAAAAGATTTGCAGCTGTATCTTTTGCAGCTAACGCAAATGCCATACCTACTAATCCAAGAGATGCTACAAAAGCACTGATATTGAGTCCCCAACCTTGAAGCATGCTCATGATACCAACTAAAACAGTAAATATTCTTAGTGTTTTTATGATAAAATTTTCTATGTCAGAGCCTAGTTTTTTGCCAAATTTTGAAGAAAATTTACCAAATATATATGCAAATTTATCAATCAATTCATATAAAACCCAAAATATAACAAAGGTAACTAAGGACTTGATGATGCTGTTTAGAAATAGATCAATTTTTTCTAGTTTTAGCCACTCTTTTGCGATGTAAAAACCTAAAATAACGATACTGACTCTGAGTGGTGATTCTATGATAGATAAAAAATTATCATCTAATGTAGTCTTTGTTTTGGATGTAATTTTCTTTAATATCTTAACAGTTGCTTTGCTGAGCATATTACTAAATACTAAACATATTATAAATATGGTAATAGCAATTGCTATGTTTAAAATACTCATATTTAAAACAGTATAAGAGAGTATGCTGTTTAGGCTCATGGTGTCACCCCTTAAATAAATTATAAGATTTTAACATATCATAAGATATACTAACATTAAAAATGGGGATATCTAAGGCATGAATGCTTAAAAGGGAAAAGATTGAGTCTCACTCTTATTGTTATTATAGGTTTTATACTTTTTTTATGTAGCACTATACAAGGTATGGTTGGTTTTGCATTTAATATTTTTGCTATTCCACTTCTTATCTGGAGTGGGTTTGGTTTATCTGAGGCAATATCGATAACATCTATACCTATACTCGTCCAGTCCGCGACATCTACATACAAACTTCGTTTACATGTAAAATGGAAAGAGGTAACAATCGCTAGTATTTTTCGCTATATTGGTATTCCTTTAGGTATTTATTTGCTTACTCTGATAAACTCATTTGATAATTCCCGCATTAAACAAATAGTAGGAATTGCTATTTTATTAGTAGTGTTGTCCCAAGTTTTTTTGAAAGTGAAACCAAGAGAAAATATAAGTTTTATATGGACATTTATCTCTTTTTTTGTAAGTGGTTTAACTTTAGGCATGGTATCTATGGGAGGACCACCAGCAATCATTTGGGTGATGGCACACAAGTGGAGCGCTATATCTTCAAGGGCGTTTTTAAGTGCACTGTTTTTCTTCGCTGCCCCATTGCAGATAGCTTTGTTATATTACAACTTTGGTGATAATTTGTTAAGGTTTTTTCTAGTAGGCTTGGCATTTTCACCACTTGTCGTAGTCGGTACACTTTTAGGTGTAAGAGTTGGAAATCTTCTAAATATAGAAATATTGCAAAAGATAGTGATATTTCTTTTAACACTGACATCTCTAGTGTCAATATTTTCACCATATTTAAGGAGCTAATATGCGTATCATTATTTTAATACTTTTTTTTCTCGCTTCTGTTTTTGCAAAAGATATAAGTGCAACATACAAGATAAGCTTCGGTATCTTTGGACAAATAGGCATCGCAAAAACTTCTCTACATGTACAGGGCAATAAATATAAGATTTTACTACACGCTAAATCCACAGGGTTAGCCTCTTTTATCAGCGGAGGCAGGGAAGAATTTTATGAAAGCAGCGGATATATCAAAGATAAATTATTAGTGCCAAATATATATAAAAAGCTTGTAGAAAACAGAGTAAATATTGGTGATGCTTTTAGTGATGAGTTTAAAACAGTTATCAAAAAATATACTCTTATATACTCGTTTAATCATAAATTAAAAAAAGTTGAGGTGAAAAAGATAAGGGAGAAAGGAAAGAAGAAAAGCGAAAGCGAAGAGAAATTAAAATTTTATACAAACAATGATATTTTAAGTCTTTTTTTTAATTTTAAAAATTTATTTCCAAACTTAGAGATAAAAAAACATTATATTTTACATGCTGTTGGAGGAAATAAAGAAAATAGAAAGATAGATATATTTCCACTTAAGAAAAAGGAATTTAGCAGTTTAATCAGTGGTAATTTGAAAGATTTATATGTTATGAAAGTTATACTTGATGACAAGATATTTGCTAGCAAAAAAGGCGAGCTATATCTGGCGTTGGATAAAGATGGTCTTTGTGAAAAAGCAGTTCTTAAAGATGTGATATTTTTTGGGGATATAAGGGGAGAATTAATTGAGAAAAATACTAAATAATATAGATAGAGGCGTTTTATATATGCTTGTGGCATCTTGTTTTTTTGCGATAGTTAGTGCGTTTGCAAAGATATTATCAAGAGAAATGCCTTCTATCGAAGTTGCTTTTTTTAGAAATATAATCGGGGTTTTACTAGTTGCTTTGACCATATATAAAGTACCAATTAAACAAGAGGGTGGCAAATTTTGGTTACTTATGTTTAGAGGTTTTGTCGGACTTATTGGTTTATTAGCATTTTTTTACAATATCGCACATATCCCTCTAGCAGATGCTATGACATTTTCAAGAACATCTCCAATTTGGACGGCAATTTTTGCGTATTGGTTTTTAGGTGAAAAGATTGGTAAAAAAGGCTGGATTGCAGTTTTTATAGGATTTTTGGGCGTGGTTTTTATCATGAAACCAAATGGTTTGAGTTTTGATAAAACAGATATTATAGGGATTATTAGTGGAGTTGCAGCTGGGCTTGCTTACACTAGCGTTAGAGACTTAAGAAAATACTATGATACAAGAGTTATAGTTCTGTCTTTTATGATAATCGGCTCAATATTTCCCGCGATTTTGATGTGGATTTCTACTTTTTATGATATTCCAAGTTTAGATTTTATGAGCGGAGAATTTGTATGGCCGCAGGGAATTTCTTGGCTTTTCGTTTTTGGATTAGGAGGTTTTGCTACACTTGCTCAGATATATATGACCAAGGCTTATGGGATAACAAAAGCGGGAATCATAGGAGCTAGTAGTTACACAGTTATATTGTTTTCAATATTTGTGGGAGTATCTTTAGGAGATGCTTTACCAGATTTTATGGGAGCTTTTGGTATAATACTAGTCATACTCGGAGGAGTCCTAGTAGCGGTTAACAAGGAGCAAAATTGATTTTAATAGCAGGACCATGTTCGATAGAAAGTAGAGATCTTCTTTTTAGTGTTGCAGAAAAGCTGACAAAATATAACGAAGATAAAAATATAGATTTTTATTTTAAGTCTAGCTTTGATAAAGCAAATAGAACCAGTTTGAAGAGTTTTAGAGGACCAGGACTTGAAAAGGGTTTAAAACTTTTAGATGAAGTAAAAAAAGAATTTGGATTTAAAATTTTAACAGATGTACACGAGAGTTATCAGCCAAAAATAGTCGCTGAGGTTGCCGATGTGTTGCAAATACCGGCATTTTTGTGCAGACAAACTGATCTGCTCGTGGAGAGTGCAAAAACAGATGCTGTTGTAAATATAAAAAAAGGACAGTTTTTAAATCCAACAGACATGAGATATTCTGTAAAAAAAATTTTAGAAACAAGAGGCATACGAGAAGAAGGCAAAGAAATAGCAAGAGCTACAAAAGTTTGGCTGACTGAGCGAGGCAGCTCGTTTGGTTATGGCAATTTAGTGGTTGACATGAGAAGCTTTATAATTATGAGTGAATTTGCTCCAGTTATGTTTGATGCGACTCATTCGGTTCAGATGCCAGGAACTGTGGGTGGAAGCAGCGGTGGAAAAAGAGAATTTGTAGCCCCACTCTCAAGAGCAGCCGCAGCCATAGGAGTGGATGGATTTTTCTTTGAAACCCATACAAATCCAGATGGAGCTTTGTGTGATGGACCAAATATGCTAAATTTAAAACAGTTAGATGATGCAATTAATAACATAAAAAAAATACAAAATAGTTTAAGGGGAAATTAAAATGACAATAATCGAAGGAAATTTATCGTTAGATGGCAGCGAAAAAATAGCCATAATAAATGCAAGATTTAATCATATCATAACAGATAGATTAGTGGAAGGCGCAAAAGATGCGTTTATCAGACATGGAGGAGATGAGAAAAATTTAGACTTATTTTTGGTGCCTGGTGCTTATGAGATACCTATGGTGCTTGATAAACTGTTGGCTCAAAATAAATACGATGGTATCTGTTGTGTTGGAGCAGTTATCCGAGGAAGTACTCCTCATTTTGATTATATTTCAGCTGAAACTACAAAAGGCATAGCAAATACAGCTTTAAAATATCAAAAACCTGTTGCTTTTGGAGTTTTGACAACCGACACGATAGAGCAAGCGATTGAGCGAGCTGGTAGTAAAGCTGGGAACAAAGGATTTGAATCTATGACAGGTCTCGTAGAACTTGTTAATTTATATAAAAAATTATAAGGATTTTTCTTGGCAACTAGACATCAAGTAAGAGAAAGCGTCATAGGGTTACTCTATGCCCAAGATATTGGAAATAGTGGAATTGATAAATTTGCAGATGAAATTTTTGAAGAAAAAAAGATAAGAAATAAGCAAAAAGATTTTGCACTTTCTTTGTATAGTGGTATAAAAGATAATTTGGAAAATATAGATTTAACGATAGATTTGCACTTAAAAGAATGGAATTTGGAGAAAATAGGCAATGTTGAGCGAGCAATTTTAAGAATGGGTACTTATGAGCTGATATATACACAACTTGATAGTGCTGTGATTATAAATGAAGCGATAGAACTTGCCAAAAAACTTTGCAATGAAACAAGCCCAAAATTTGTCAATGGCGTTTTGGATGCTGTGTTGAAAGAAAAGGCAAAATAAATGGAACTTTGTGTCGCTCTTGATTTATCCACAGAAGAGTCAAACTTAGCGTTATCAAAAAAGTTAAAAGATAAAAATATCTGGCTAAAAGTAGGACTTCGTTCTTTCATAAGAGATGGTGAAAAACTCATAAAAAAGCTCAAAGAAATTAATCCCAAATTTAAGATATTTTTAGATTTGAAAATTTATGACATACCAAATACTATGGCAGATGCGGCAGAATCTATGGCAAATCTTGGAGTGGACATGTTTAATGTTCATGCAAGCAGTGGCAAGGTCGCGATGAGTGAAGTGATGCATAGATTGAGTTTCGCTAGAAAGCCGCCTTTGGTTTTAGCGGTAACTGCACTCACATCTTTTAACGAAGGAAATTTTCACAATATTTATAACGAAACGATAGAAAAAAAAGCCATACAATTTGCAAAAGATGCATATGAAAGTGGATTAAATGGTGTTGTTTGCTCAGTTTATGAAAGCAATCTCATAAAATTAAACACAGATCAAAACTTTATCACCTTAACTCCTGGAATTAGAATGGAAGAAGATAATGAAGATGATCAAAAAAGAGTTGCAAGCGTCGAAATGGCTCTTGCTGAAAAATCAAATATTATCGTAGTTGGAAGACCGATTTATAACTCGGATAATCCACTTGGTATTGTTGAACAAATTATGCAAAGGATGCAAATATGAAAAAATTACTTATAGGCTTAGTTGCCATTTTTGCTTTGATAATTATAGGTTTAGTGATAACTATATCTATGGTTGATTTAAACAAATACAAGCCACAAATAGAAAAAGCTGTAAAAGATAATACAGGTTATGAGATGAAAATAAATGGAAAAATTTCTGCTTCTTTTTCGCCAATCGGTATCAGCATATCAAAAGTCACGATTAAAAATCCTCAAATTAAAAATTACCAAGAATTTTTCAAGATGGATAAACTAAGTGTTGCAGTTGAGCTCATGCCGCTTTTTAGTAAACAAGTAAAAGTGAAATATGTCACTCTAAATGGCTTAAACTTAGATATAAAGAAGTTAAAAAATGGAAAATTTAATTTTGAAGTAAAAAATAAAAAAATTGAAGTGCCAAAAGCAAAAGAAGTTAAGAAAGAAGAAAAAAGTCAATTGCCGATGGTGAATATCAAAGAAGTAAGAATCAAAAATGCAAATATTAATTTTGAAGATTTGCAAAATAAGGCAAAAGCTAAAATTCAAAATATTAATGTTGCAATCGATAATATCGGATTTGACCCATCTAAAAAAATGTTAAATGCTATATCATTTGACGCAAACACTAAAATAGAAAAAATTATCTATGATAAATTTAATATAAAAGATATTGTGGTTGCTTTAAATATGAAAGATGCAATTGCAACCATGAGTAACATGAAATTGACTATGTATGATTCCATCGTTGATGCAAATGCAAAACTTAACTTAAATAAAAAGATTCCATTTTTAAATATTGAAGTAAATATTCCAGAATTTAAATTGGCAAGTTTTTCAAAAGAGTATCTTAAAAAAGACCTCTTAAGCGGCATTGTCAAAGTCCATAAAAAATTTAGTATGAGTTTGGGCGATATAAATACTATCAAAAAAACACTTAACGGTACTGCTTTGATTGACGGAAAAGGCGTTGGTATAAAAGGATTTGATTTAGATAAAGTGCTTAGTAAATACAATGATACTAAAAAAATGAATCCAGCAGATTTAGGAATGTCTCTAGCTTCAGGATTTGCAAAATCAGGTAATTTAAGTGGAGTTTTTGGTGGTGGACAAGGCGGAACTACTCTTTTAAAACAGTTACATGTAAAGGTTGATATCGCAAAAGGCATTGCAAACTTATCTGATGTCGCAATGGCAACAGGTAAAAATAGAGTCGCATTAAAAGGAAAACTTGATATCGTAAAAGATAGATTTCTTGACTTGAAATTTGGTGTATTGGATGCCAGTAATTGTGCGAAATTTTCTCAAACAATACAAGGAACTTTTACAAAACCAAAGGTTAAAGTAGATGCATCTACAGTTGAAAGTGCAGTAAACATGGCATCATCACTTCTTGGAAGTTTTGGTATAAAAACTCCTAAAATTCCAACAAAAAAAGTAGGAAAATGTAAAGTTTTCTATAATGGTGTTGTAAAACAACCAAAATAATAAAAGGTTTAAATGTGGACGGAAAAACTAGAAAAAATATCAAAAGCGGTCTAAGTGTGGCTATAGTTTTAAAGCAAGACCAAAGAAGCGGGATTTTGACTGAGGGAATTGTACGAGACATTCTCACAAAATCTCCAAACCACCCACATGGCATAAAAGTAAGACTTATGGATGGCCAAGTAGGGCGAGTTCAAAAGATACTAAGTGAATAAGAATAAAGATTTTTCAGTACTCTCTTTATCCAAAGAGATGCTGGAAAATCTAAAAAAACTTGGATTTAAGGAGATGACACCAGTTCAAGCTGGAAGCTTGCCATATATTTTGGAAAACAGAGATGTGATAGCTCAAGCAAAAACAGGAAGTGGAAAAACTGCTGCTTTTGGAATAGGGCTACTTGCAAAATTAAATGTTAAAAACTTCAAAGTGCAATCTCTTATACTCTGTCCAACTCGTGAACTAGCTGAACAAGTGGCATCTGAACTTAGGAATATTGCAAAATTTCAACACAATATAAAAATCCTAACACTTTGTGGAGGCGTCGCCTTTGGCCCACAACTTGGCTCTCTTCGCCACGGAGCGCATATAGTCGTGGGAACTCCCGGACGGCTACTTCAACACTTAAGTAAAAAATCATTAAACCTGGATAATGTTACAACCCTAGTGCTTGATGAAGCAGACCGTATGTTAGATATGGGGTTTATAGAAGAAATTGAAAAAGTGATTTCGTATGTTCCTGCGCAGCGACAAACTTTACTTTTTTCAGCAACTTTTCCAGATGAAATCTCAGATTTGGCAAACTCAATACAGACGAACCCAATCAACATAAAAACAGTTTCAAAAGAAGTAGCAAATAAAGTCACAGAATACTTTTATGAAGTGCCATCAAGAAAAAAACTCCAAACACTTGTGAAAATACTAAGTATATACAAACCAGAAAATGCCATAGTTTTTTGTAACACTAAATTAGAAGCTGGAGATATTGCAAAAGAATTAAGAGAAAAAAATATTGATGCCCTAGCAATACATGGAGATTTGGAACAGTATGAACGAGTAGATGTGCTAGTTCAGTTTATGAACAAAAGCTGTTCAATTCTTGTAGCAACTGATGTGGCTGCTCGTGGGCTTGATATAAAAGAGCTATCTATGGTTGTAAATTATGATTTCCCTCATTCTCAAGAAGCTTACACGCACCGCATAGGAAGAACAGCAAGAGCCGGACTTGAAGGCATTGCAGTCACACTGTTTGATGAAAATGAGATGGAAAGAGTGTATGAATACAAAAATGAAACTCATATTTTTGAAGATACAGATAGCCTAAGAGTTGAAAAGAATTTTGCCATGGAACCAAAAAACATGACACTGGTGATCGAAGGTGGCAAGAAAAATAAAATGCGAGCAGGAGATATCTTGGGAGCATTAACAAAAGATGCAGAGATAAAAGGAACTGCAATCGGTAAAATTGATATATATGATCGGCAAAGTTATGTAGCTATAGAAAAAAGTCAAATCAAAAAAGCATACAATCAACTAAAAGATGGAAAGATAAAAGGAAAGAATTTTTCAATTTGGGTGTTAGAATAGTAAAATTTAACCCCAATAATTCCATACCAAATTAGACAACAAGCCAACTTGCTCTATAATTAG
>CAZYTB010000079.1:0-11705 GCA_964650375.1 uncultured Campylobacterales bacterium
TTTAGAAATTAACTTTGCTGAATTTATGTCTTAAATATTCAGGCCATTATAATCTCTGTTGCTATGAAAATTTTATACAATATGGCTAAAAATAATGAATTAGATAAGGATTTAGTTCAGTTTTTTTATAACTCCAATTTGTATTTGGAATATGCAAAAAAATCACTTCCAAAAAGCAGTATTGACAAAGTAGATGTAGATTTTAGTGATTTATAGCTCACAATAATTACTAATTAAATCTGTCTTTAAACGAACATTTTTGACAAAGCTCTTCATGGGCAATATTATGTTTAAATCCATTTATAATATTTTGAGCTCTTGTGTCGCTCAAGATGTCATTTAAGCTTTTTGTATGTAAATTTCCTAAGTTCATGACACCTTGCGCATCTAAACAGCAAGGCACTACTGTTCCGTCCGACAGTATTGCTATTTGAGAAGTTAGTCCGTGACAAAAACCATCTGCCTTGTTGGAGCTTGATAGGGTTGGCCACTCAAAATAATTATCAAAATGCACAAGAATTTTCTTTGCAAGTCTTATTGATTTTGGAGGATTTAAAATTAAATCTTCTTCAAATTTAATTTTAAAATGAGATGAAAGTTTTTTAAATATTTGTTGGTTATATGGATTTTCGCTTCTATTTTTATCTAAATTCCATAATCTTAGATTTATGAAAACCTCATCATTATTTCTTTTTTCACAAAGTTTTAAAACTTCATCCATATACTCATCAAACGAGCATTTCATAGTGTTTTTGTTAAAACTGTTTAGCGATACATTTATCTGCTTGAGACTTTTATGAAAAAGATTTTGGTGTTTACCTAGATAATTGCCACTTGTTGTTATCATTACTTTAAATTTGTATTTTTCGGCAACATCTAAGTAAGAGTTGAGATTTGTTAGTGCAAGGGAATCGCCCATCACATGTAGAGCTACTTCATTTGTGTAAGTTGATAATTCTTCTAAAACTTTTTCAAAAAACTCTAAATCCATAGTTGTGATAGGTTTAGTTTTTGTTGGACAAAAACTGCATTCTAACCCACAAATATTTGTAATTTCTACATAAGCTCTATGAAATCGCATGCTATACCTAATAAATTTAAGGGATTATAGCATAAAGCTTATGCCTATAGTTAGAACTCCCAAAATCACGAGTATTATTGCACTTATAACACCAATCTTATTTTTTGCAAAAATATAAGAATAGAAAGCTTTTAAGATGTTATTACTTCCTGTTGCTATAAGTATTGCTGTTGATGCTCCATCTGCTGTAACATTAAATTTTGATGAGAGTATAGATAAAACAAATGGGTCGATATCTGTAAATCCAACTATAAAAGATAAGATATTTAATCCTAAATCTCCATACCTACTTAGAACAAAATGTGTAATGGTTGCCATCAAGATAAATAAAAATGCAAATAAAAATGCAGTGCCTAACTCTAGTGGATTTTGATCTTCATCTTCATCCAAATTTGAGTTAAGATCTCTTCTTGCTCTATGGTACATGTACATTGAAATTAGAGTAGTGATTAGTGCTAGAGTTACAAATGGAATAGATAGTTTTTGAGCAACTTCCAAATTGAAAGCATACGCTATACCTAAAAGTCTTAGGTACATAACCGCTGTCGCTATTACAATCGAAGATACAAATAAATCAACCGATCTGCTCATCCTTGCTTTCTTAGCCAAGACTATTGTTGTTGCTGTGCTTGAGTAGATACCTCCTAATATTCCTGTAAGCCAGTAACCTTTTTCTTTGAAAATATACCGCTTAAGTATATATCCCACATAAGAAAACATAGAGACTACAACAACTGCCAACCATACTTTAAAAAATGATACTGGGATATATTCGCTTATATTAGTTCTAGGCAACAAAGGCAGTATTACACCACTTAGCAGTACAACTTTTGCAAGTGTTTCTACCTCTGTTTCATCAAATATTTTATAAAACTTTTTAAGTCGTTTATTTAGATTTGTGATGAATACAATAGCAATAAAGACAACTATCAAAAACCAAGCATCATATCTGAGTATAATCACACCAAAACTATAAACAAGCGAAGTGAGTAAAAATAGTAAAATACCACTTTTATTATTTTTTAATTTTTCTACATAAAAAAGTAAAAAATGTGCCGCAATGGCAACATACCCAAGAATATAAAGATAAATATTGATTTTAGCAAATACATAACTCATAAGAGCTATAAAAGCATAAGTCCTGACACTTCCTATCTCACTTGATGAGTCTTTTTTAATCCTATGAGTTTTTATATCTAGACCTATCAAAAATCCAGCTAGTATCACAATTACAATTTTTACCCATTCTTGGGCTAATAGTGCTTCCAACTTTTACTCTTTTTTGTTATATTATACTCTTTTTATATATTAGATAGCAATAAAATATATCTTATCTATATAATTTAAATATACTTTTATTTTTATGAGGTCAATATCAAATCTTTTTCTTGACAATTTCCATATTCTGCTTGAAGAGTTACATGTGAGATATGATATTTCTCTTTTAGAACTTTTGCTACATCCTCTCAAATTTTTGAAGAAACAGAGAGTTTTATATCATCTTTAAAGTCTATATGTGACTCTAGAAATATATTGCGATCATCTAATCTCCATACATGCATATGATGCACATTTTGTATGTCATCAAAGGCTTCTATGTCATCTCTTAATTTTTCTATATCTATATTTTTCGGAGTTGATTGCATTAAAATTGAAATTGACTCATACATGAGTGCATATGAAGCGTACATAAGATAAAAAGCTATCAAAACAGCGAAAGAAGTCATGATATCACTCAGAAGATGTAGATATGCTGATTTTATATTTACATCTTTATGTGAATCTCCTTTAAGTAAAATAACGCTTGCAAAATTTAATACTATACTTAGTATCGCCATATATTACTAAATCTGACTCAACTACTCTAGGATTAAAAAATCGGACAATTGCTTCAAAAACCAGATATAGACCAATTGCAACCAAAATAGAAGAGTTAAAAAGTGCGGCTATAACTTTTGATCTTTTATAACCAAAAGTCTTTTCATAATCTGGAATTCTATGGGAAATTGTATTTGCTATTTTTGTAACAACAAGAGCCAAAACATCACTAAAGTTATGCATAGCATCACTTAATAGTGATAATGAACCTGATATAATACCTGCTATAATTTGGGCAACTGTAATTATAATAGTTATGATTAAGTTTTTACCTTTTAAATCATGTTCGTGATGATGATGTTCAGCCATTTTATATTGACTTTAAAATTTTAATAATTATCATATTTACCTGATTTTATCTCATCTTTAAGCTCATCTAATGCTTTTTGCATTATATTCATAATCTCATTTGCCGCTTGTTCACTATCTGATTCTGGTACGCTCCAACCCTCAAATTTCATATTTATTTTGAATATTCCTCTAACCTCATGCCTAATCTCATTTTTTAATGCTTCCACACCTTTTTCTACTGCATCCATTTTTTATTCCTTTGTTTGTTTTAAAATCACTCTTTTTGTTACTAATTTTAACATAATCTCTATAAATTAAAAAATAAAATCATCAAAATCATAATGATTGTACTTATGATTAATCCTTCACTGCTTTTCCAAGCATTTCTTGTATAGACATCTGGCAAATTTCCATCTTTAGCCATTTGATAAGTTACATTTGTCACTGCATAAAGATTTGCATTTATGGATGAAGATGTAGATATCATTGCGGCCGTAGCCATCACAGTAAAACCAACCTGTCCAAACAATGGTTTTGCAGCTTCGGCAAGTGCATAATCTTTCACCTTTATAATTTCGCCCAAAGACAAATTCCCAAACACTGCAAAAGTAACTGATACATAAAGAACCATCACAAAAATTATAGAAATAACCATAGACTTCAACATGATTTTGTTTGGATTTTCCATATCTTCTACGGTATTAGTTATCGCATTAAAGCCACCATAAGCAAAAAAGGTTAACGAAATAGCAGAAAATATATTTAAAAAAGGCGGGGAGTTTTTAAATGACAATAACACTGGTTGGATATAAAAAAATACTACGAAGTAAAAATTATTATAATGGAGAGTTTTATAATAACTATGATATTTTCACTTTTGGCAATCCAAGAACTTCCAACCATTCCACCACGGCTTGGATAAGTAATAGCTAATTTTGCTAATGAATATCCAGCTAATATTGCGATAAAACCGCCAAGTACAAATGATATCCACACTAAATTACCAGCAATAGCTCCAGCTTCGCCTAAAAGCACAAATATGCCGGCTCCGACCATAGAGCCGATACCTAAAAGAGCTGCACTCCATAATCCAAATGCTTTTTGCTTCATTTCTTTAAAGTAAGAGTACGATTTTGATGTGCATAAATTAAAATTGCCACAAAAACACCACTTTGAATAACACCAAGAATAGCTTCCGCACTTACAGCTATCATTGCATTAATCGTACTTGGTGTCCAATCTCCAAAACCAACTGTGGTAAATGTTACTGAAGATATATAAAATGAAGTAATAAAACTATGATCATACATAGCTTGAACATTTTGTGGAGATAAAGATGAGTTTAAGTGAAAAAGAGTAAAAACATCAAACATATCAAAAATGAGCGCAAAGTATAAAATCGTAATAACGGTTATCTCCAAATAAAGAGCTACAATACGAATAAGCGTTAAATGTGTTGTTTTAGAATAATGGCTAAAAAGCAAAAGTGCAGTGTCCAATAATATTAGTCTAACAAAAACAATATATAGTATGTTTAAAAACAAAATACTTTCGCGGTAATTAGAAAAAAACTCTCTATACCAATAATGTGCTATCCACAATCCGAGTTGCGGAAGTAAAATTATTGGCAACAAAATAAATACTAAATTCATATTTGAGAAAATATTATACTTTAAATTCATATCATTGTACCTCTTTTAATCCAAATGTTTTTTGTTTCATTTTTCTTTTAAAGTTTCTTTTATATCTGTGTAAATCTTTGAAGAAATTGATAATTTAACATTTTCTTTAAAGCCCACATGTGACTCTTGAAATATATCGCGATTATCTAGTTTTCATATATACAGATATGCTGACATTCTAATTGTGTGTAAGGTCACTTAATAAATAGTTTTGCCACTACTTTTCCATCATTATTTTCTTGAACTTTTGTAGTGGTTAGAATAGATCTAGATCCATATTGCAAATTTCCTGCAATTGAATGCAAAATATGAAAATCCAAAAAATCAAAATCCAAATCAATCTCAGTTACATGATTTTTATATATTGCTTCTTTAATATGTTTTAGGCAGTGTATATAGTATAGTTTGTTTATCTCTCTTTGAAGCATAGTCGGTTTCATAATTTCAATATTTTTCAACCAAACGCTTTTTTCCTCTTCTTTTAAAAGAGAATTTTCATTGACACTTTTGATTATTTGCGTTATATGTTCTTCATACTTTTTCTCTTCATTTTCTATATGAGTTTCTAAATCAGGCTCGTACTTTTTTATTATTTCCAAGATATCATTATCATTTAATTTATTAAATCCACTAGTATTCTCTTTATTTACCACTAGCAAGATTTTAACTGCCATTTTTATATATATATATTTATCCTCTTTTTCATTTTTAAAGAAAACTCCATCCTGATTTATGATTATTTTTGGTCCTGCATAATATAGCTTCAGCATTTTTTTTCCTTGATTAATAATTTTAAAAATATATCTGTTATATTTTCAGCTGGGATTAATCCCTTGATAATGAATTTTTACCCTAACAGGGAGATGTTTTACACTACATGTAAGCCTTTTCGAAATTTTTATACCTTCAATCTTGCTTCCGTAAATAGTAACTTCAAACAAAGGATATTCAGAATTCTTCTCATGTAAAACTTCTCCTTCATTAAGTGTATAGCAACTTTCAAAACTCAACTTAATAATCCATATATTATTTTTGCAGCAAGTAGATACAAAACTATACCTATGAGTTTTTTAACTTGTGATTGCGATAATTTAAAGTGCATTATTTTACCACCTAAATACCCGCCTATCATCGCTGCTGCTGTTACATCAGCTAATAAATACCAATCCATCTTGACAAATTGGAGATATGTAAAAAAAGCACCCAAAGATGAAAATGGAATGACAAAGCTGACAGTATAGGCTGCTTTTTTAGCGTCAAATCCAAGAAGTATCAAAAGTGGCATTATCAATGCGCCGCCACCAACCCCTAACATCCCTGAGATTATTCCAACACTTAGACCTATCGCATAAAGTACCCAAGTTTTTGTATATTTTGTTTTAGCTTCTCTTTTATAAAAAAGCATGAGGGTTGCACTTACCAATAAAAATATAATCAACATCCATTTTAAAATCTTATGATCTACAAATTGTGAAAGATAAGCTCCTATAGGCGTAGATATTAATACAGCTATCACCAAAGGGAGAGCAAATTTAAAATCAAGCATTCCTCTATAAAAATTCATCACACTTGCACTCAAAGTAGAAGATGTATTTACAAAAAGTGCCAATGCTCTTGAGAGATTAAAACTCTGTCCAAGCATTGGAAATACTGTTACTAGTACAATTGCACTGCCAACTCCACCCATAGCAAAAAAGGTAGAGAAAAATAGTGTCACAACAAAATATGTTATATAATCATACATTATATTACTTTAGATTTATATCTTTCGCTTTTCCGCCTTTTAGTCTATTCATCAGTTCTAGCAAACCTCCATTTAATGTTTTTGCATCAAAACCTTTATATCTTAAATATTCTTTTGCCATGCTTGCTCTATATTCCATAGGGCATGTGCATACTATTGCTTTATCTTTTGGAAGCTCATCAAGTCTATCAGGTAGTTCATTGTATGGTATTTTAGTTGCAATTTTTACTTCCCAAACTTCTGTTTCAAAAGGATATCTAATATCAAGCAAGATTGCTTTATCATCATTAAATAATTCTATAAATTTCTCTACATCCACTTTCATTGATGGAACATCTTTCATCATTGTATTTCTAACCATTTCGTCCATTTTTTTCTCCATTTTTTTATCAACTGATCTTATGCTTTAAATCATATAACTTTATTTATTTATTTTTTTCCAGATACTTCCGCCAGCAAGCAAAGCAAGGCCATCAAAAAATAAGCTTATCCCTACAAATAATCCTACCAGATAAGTTGAACTAAAAGGCCAGTTCACCATAAATATTATGCCTAAAGCCAGTGAAATAAAGGCATTTAAAAGCCAGATCCACCAACCCTTATGTGGTTTCATAGAGATTGCAAGCCCAAATCCAGCAAAAGCATCCATAAAAAAATAAAATACAAGCATTAAACCAATAGCAGCAATTCCTTCTATTGGATAAAATAATATAAACAATCCCATCACTATTAAGACTAAACTCTTAAGCCATCCTAGCCAATCTTCCTTGTTTGTTATCCAAGTAAAATAACCAGAGCTAACCCCTGCTATAGCCATAATGTATGCCACAAATACAACAGTTGCCATACTAATAGCCAATGGAAATATAATCCCTATCAAGCCCAATATCACAAAAATAATTCCAGTAATTTTTGAATATTTACTAAATTTTTGTAATAAATCTTTTCCTTCTTGAGGCAAATTATCTTGCCATTTTGTTGAATGTGTCCACATATTATAATCCCTTTGAATTTTTCAAATAATGAAACATTGTAATTTCACCAAAAAATGGTCCAAAAACATTTAAAACGGGAAGAAAATTAAACAGAGCTGCAACAAAACTTATAGACCATATGGCTTTATTTTCTGCTTTTAATTTCTCGTTATTAAATTTTTCAAACAACAAAACTCCCACATCGTACCTAAAAGTATTTCTAACTAAGTATGTCCATAATCCAATTTGCACGATAAAATTAAGAAATGGAACAAAAAAGAGCGGAAAAAATACAGTAGATACCCCGATAAATATCAGAGTATCTTTTATCGTATATTTGATTATTTTAAATTCTCTATTTTCCAACACTACATCACTACCAAACTCATCATCATTAACTTTTGATAACACTACTTTACTTAAAATACTAGTAATAAAAAGCATGGATATTATGATTAAGTTATAGATAATCAAACAAGAAATTAAGTATGCCATACCTTTATCTATAGTTCCAAATGGCAACAAAGTCAAGATTTTTGCAAATTGCACATGTAGATAACTTCCTTTAACAAACCATACTATTGTCCAAAAAATCGCACTGCAAGCGATAATAGTAAAATAAAAAATTCTGTATCGCTCTTTTGGAATCTTTTTTGATAAAAGCGTGCCAAAAAATGCAACTATCAGTGCAAAAGTGATAAGTACTGCTTGTGCCCAAATAAATACCGATATAATCTCTGCACCATTGGAGCGCACCATAAAAAATGGCACTAGTTCTAATATAAAACTTGAAAATGAAACTAGTGGATTCCACGCAAATATAGCAATCACTATCCAAATAGCGCTTGTCAGTAAGCCGCTTATAAGCGCTATTTTTATCATGTTCCATTTTAGGATTGTTTTAAATCCAAAAGCTATAGATTCAAAAAAATCTATCATTTAATTCTCCTTTTTTACTTTATCAGTATCAAACACATAAGCATACATTGGTATATAAATCAATGTCAAGAATGTGCCAACCAAAAGTCCGCCAATGGCTACATCTGCTAGGGGACTTAATCTTTCCAGTCCTACTGCTTCTTGTAGTGCTATCGGAATCATACCCGCAATTGTTCCAAAAGCTGTCATCATGACTGGTCGAAATCTAACTCTAACAGTCTCAATCGCACTTTCAAATGGATCCTCACCGCTAGCTCTATGCATTTGGTAAAAATCTATAAGTAGCACTGCATTCTTAATGATTATACCAAATAAAAGCAATATTCCAACAAGACTTGGCATACAACTTGGCTTATCAAACAAAAGCATACCCCATGCGGCTCCAATCATAGACAAAGGAAGAACGAATATCATAATAAATGCCATTCTTACAGACCTATAAATCGCTATTAAAGTCATAATCAATATAATAACACCCAAACCTATAGCCTTTATCAAACGGTTAAAGCTATCATTTACCAATGTGATATCACCCTCTTGCTGTACAATAAAACCATCATTTTTAACACTCTTTAGTGCATTTATCGTATCATCTGTTAGATGTGTTGTTGGTCTTCTTGCGCGATAGCCATTTACATCAAGTGAATATAACAGGTTATCTCTTTCTATTTTTGTATAAGTCAAATCTTTTTTGATAGTAGCTATTTGACTTAAAGGAATCTCTCCAAAACTAGTCTGAATAGGGAGTAATTTTAATGTTTGAATATTTTGTGCATATTTTCCTTTTAGATAAATTCTAACAAATTGTGTCTTCATCGACTCTAAATTTGCTCCCAAACTTGCAATTTGCCCTTTTATAGGAAGCTGACTTGCTAAATCATAAGCAGTGATTCCATAACTCAGAGCCTTATTTTTATCTATTTTTATAACATACTCAGCATCATCTTTGTTCCAACTAGTAGATACTGAAGTGAGACCTTTTACTGTTCTCATTGCTTTTGCAACTTTTTTAGAGTATGCACTCAAGCCATCAATCCTAGGTGAGGTGATTCTTGTATCGACTGTGGCTTTTATAGATGACATGGCCGTTGCTCCAAAGTCAAAAACATCATCTCTTTTGACTCCCTCAAGATGTGCTAATTTATCTCTTATAATATTTTCTAATTGCCATATAGTTTTCTTTCTCTTAAATCTATTTACACCATCTATCGTGATAGTAGCCTCGCTTGGTAAATTTCCACTTCCAAGGCTTAAAACTCCAGCTTCACTTCCAAATGCAACTGAACTTCTAACAACCCAAGGTTGTTTACCTAACCAAGTTAGAAAAGGTTTTAATTTTTTCTCAGCACTATCAACAGTTTCATTTGCACTAAATGCAATCTGAGCTTTTATGATACCAGTGTCCATAGGTGGCATAGAGTCTTTACCAATAGCTGGCATTACCTCCTTAAGACTAAATGCTAAGAAAAGTAGCACACCTAAAGTTAAAAGAATGCGCCTAAAGATTCTCCAACCTCCATTGGAAAATTTTAAAATACCAACATAAGGAATGATTAACTCACCAATTGTGTGTTGATATATCCACTCAAAACCCTTCTCTATCTTAGTTTTTTGTGTTCCATTTTTGTATAACCAAGCTGAAAGCTTAGGTATAAAAGTGATAGACAAGAAATAACTCACCAAAAGTGCTATTATTAATGTGCTAATAAGAGGTCTAAATATGTGCTGAGGGAAACCACCGATAAACATAAGTGGAAACATGATAGCTATAGTGGCAAGAGTCCCTGCAAATACTGGGCTTATTACTTCTTTTGTTCCTTTTTGTATGGCAGTTTGAAGGTCTTCGTGGGATACATTTAAGTGCCGCTCTATATTTTCAAGTACAACAACGGCATCATCTGTCAGCATTCCAAGCGCTAAAATAATAGCTGTATAAATTACTATATTTAACTCACCGCCAGTTAGCCAGATGATAGCTATGGTTGAAAAAAATACCATAGGAATTGACAAACCTGCTGCAATGATAGCTCTAAAATTTCCCAAGAAAATCATAAGAACTATCAGAGTGAAAATAATAGCATCTCTTAAAGCCTGTAACATATTTGTATTTGCCTGCACTATTAAATCTCTCTGGGTATCACTTATCTGAAATTCTATATTTGGATATTTTACCTCAAGTTTTTTCATTTCAGCTCTTGCAGCATTACTGACATCTAATACACTTCCACCAGGTGATCTTTGAATTGCAAGAGCTATTGAATCTTTGCCATTTCCAATATACCCGCTTGTTCTTTTTTGATAACCCCAGCTAACACTTGCTATATCTCTGAGTCTAACATTTGGTTTTACAAATAAGTTTTTTAATTTTAAGATATTATCTTTTTCATCATACACAGTAACCGTGTAAAAACTTTTTTTACTTTTTGTAAAACCAACTGGTATATCTTTGTTTTGAGCCATTATGACTTTTACAATAGTTGCAAAGTTTATGTCGTATTTTTTGGCTTTAAATGGGTTTATCGCTATATTAATGGCGCTTTGATACCCGCCAAAAACTTCCACATTTCCTATCTTTTTATTGCTTAGAAGATGAGGTTTTATGAAACTGTCTGCTACTTTTCTAATCTCTCCTATGCTTATATCTTTGTTTTTGGGACTCAAAGATATAACATCAACAGGAAGTGTAAAATCTCCCGTAGTATAAATAGCTGGGTTTGTTCCCTCTGGCAACTTTGCTTTCGCGATTGATAAAGCATTTGCAACATCTACAGCAGCTGCATTTAATCCTTTTTTGTATTCAAAATCAGCTTTTACAATAGAAAAGTTTGCAATATTGACGCTGCTTACATCTGTAACCAATCCTAACCTTGATATCTCTTGCTCTATTGGTTTTGATATTGTCGATGCCACAACTTTTGCAGTAGCTCCAGGAACTTGTGTAATCACCACAACTTCTGGTGGATTTGAATCAGGGAATAAGTTCTTAGGTAGGCTCACAAGCCCCACTATTCCCATGATAAAAAAACCAACAACCCCTAAAACCAATCGAGACATTGAAAAACATCTGCAAAAACTGAATAAAGTGAAAAAGGACATATTCGCTGGCCTTTCTGATT
>CAZYTB010000080.1:0-11456 GCA_964650375.1 uncultured Campylobacterales bacterium
CATCAACACTTACATGACAATCCACAGTTGAACGATAAAAAAACTATAGATGTTATAAGAAAGATTTTGGATAAAAATGACCATGAAGCTGAGCACAATAGAGCTCATTTTGAATCACATGGAGTGATGTGTTTAAATCTCATGAGCTCTCCAGGAAGTGGAAAAACTACGCTTTTAGAGCATTTGGTTGATGTTGCTGATTTTAAGTTTGGAGTTGTTGAGGGTGATTTGGAAACAAGCCGTGATGCAGAGCGACTGAAAAGCAAAGGTATAGAAGCCCATCAGATTCAAACAGGCTCTGCTTGTCATTTGGATGCTTTTATGGTTCACAAGGCACTTCATAATATGGATTTAGACAAGATTGATATTTGTTTTGTAGAAAATGTTGGAAACCTGGTTTGCCCTGCTAGTTATGATGTTGGAGCACACTTAAATATCGTGCTTGTAAGTATTCCTGAGGGTGAAGATAAGATAATCAAATATCCTGTTATGTTTAGAAAAGCAGATTTGATAATTTTTACTAAAACTGATCTTTTACCTTATTTTAAATACGACATGGAAGAAGAAAAAAAAAGCGCAAGACGGCTAAAACCAAATGTAGATATTTTGGAAGTTAATATTAACGATAAAGAGAGCATAAAAAGAGTAGCAAACTGGATTAAATTTAAAAAGGAGATGAGATAATGTGCCTTTCAATTCCAAGTAAAGTGATTCATATTGATGAAAACAATTATGCGACAGTAGATACCATGGGTGTAAAAAGACAAGTTACTCTTGACTTGATTGGCGAAAAAGTAGTCGTAGGGGATTATGTGCTTATACATGTAGGCTTTGCTATGAATAAAATAGACAAAGAAGCAGCACAGGAGAGCATAAAAATTTATGATGAAATTGTTGCAAAAATGAATAGTGGAGAAATAGATCCAGATGAAGGGGATATGAATTATGCAACTTGATTTGATTGAGGGATTTAGAAATCCTGAACATATCAAGGGATTGGCTAAGATTATACAAAAAGAGTGCAAGACTAAGATAAATGTTATGGAAGTATGTGGTGGCCATACTCATACCATCATGAAATTTGGTTTGCCTCAGATATTGCCAGATTTGGTTGAGTTTATCCACGGTCCTGGTTGTCCGGTTTGTATTATGCCAAAAGAGAGGATAGACCACGCTATCGCTCTTGCGAGTATGGATAACACGATACTAGCGACTTTAGGAGATATGATACGCGTACCTGGAAGCAAAACTTCTTTGCAAAAATTAAGGGCCCAGGGGAAAGATATAAGGTCTTTATATTCACCTCTTGATGTTTTGAAAATTGCAAAAGAAAATCCTGATAAAAAAGTTGTATTTTTTGCCATAGGTTTTGAAACCACGACCCCCATGACGGCTGCTTTAGTAGAACATGCTATAAAAGCTGATTTGAAAAATTTGTATTTTCACATCAACCATGTAACAGTTCCTGAACCGATAGAGGCAATAATGTCAAGCGGAGATTCTAGGATAAATGCTTTTTTGGGACCTTCACATGTAAGTGTTATAACAGGCTATGGCATCTTTGAGCAAATAGCTAGAAAATACAAAACTCCTATCGTAGTAGCCGGGTTTGAACCAGTTGATGTGATGGAAGCTATCTTGATGCTTGTTAGACAATTTAACGAGGGAAGATTTGAAGTAGAAAATCAATACAAAAGAGCAGTTTCAAAAAAAGGAAATATAAAAGCACAAAATTTAATAAATCATTACATGGAAAGAAGAAGTCATTTTAGATGGAGAGGGCTTGGAGATATAAAAGATAGTGCTTTAAGGTTAAAAGATGAATATGCAAGATTTGATGCAGAAGTTGTTTTTGATGAAATTTTGCCAAAAAATGAGATAGACGACCATAAGCTTTGTATTTGTGGAGAAATCTTAAAAGGCAATGCAAAACCTTATGACTGTAAAGTTTTTGGAAAAGCTTGCGTCCCAAGTAATCCTATGGGGTCTTGTATGGTTTCAAGCGAGGGTGCATGTGCTGCTTATTATAAGTATGGAAAGTTTACTGGTAAAGGAATGAAATGAGCGAACGAAAGATAATGTTATCACAAGGTGGTGGTGGAGAAGAGACTAATAGTTTGATTAAAGAACTGTTTTTCAAATATTTTGATAATGAAATTTTGCTAAAAATGGAAGATGCTGCTGTTTTAACATTAAATTCAAATAAAATTGCTTTCACAACAGACTCATTTACTGTAAACCCCATATTTTTTAATGGTGGAAACATTGGAAAACTAGCAATTGCTGGAACTGTAAATGATATTTCCATGATGGGTGCAAAACCATTATATCTTACTTGCTCATTTATGATAGAAGAGGGCTTTGCTTATAAAGATTTAGAAAAAATTGTAAAAAGTATGAGTGAAGAACTAAAAATAAGTGGAGCAAAAATTGTAGCGGGTGACACGAAGGTAGTGCCAAAAGGTAGTGTGGATGGTATTTTTATAAATACTTCAGGAATTGGAGAAATCATAAAAGAAGGGATTTCAGCTCATAATTTGTCTAGTGGAGATTCCATCATAGTATCAAATGAAGTAGGAAACCACGGGGCTTGCATACTTGCCAAAAGGGAAGATATAGAGTTAGATATGGAGCTTAAGACTGATTGTGCCTCATTATGGCCTATGATAGAAGCTTTGATAAAGGAAGGTGTAAAGATTAAATCTTTAAGAGATGCTACAAGAGGAGGTTTAAGTGCCGTTCTTAATGAATGGGCAGAAACCTCAGGCGTTTGTATAGAAGTAGATGAAGATAAAATTCCTGTAGCAGATGAGGTTAAGGGCATTTGTGAAATGTTGGGTTTTGAGCCTTATGAATTTGCAAATGAAGGCACCATGATAATATGCGTAGAAGAAGGTGAGGAAGAAAAAACCTTGGCAATATTGCAAAAATTCGATATTACCAAAAAAGCTTCATTTATAGGAAAAGTTTCAAATAAATACAAACAAAAAGTCATACTAAATACTCCGTGGGGGAGTAGCAGATATCTTGAGCCACCAAAAGGTGAGCTTTTGCCAAGGATTTGCTAATGCACGAGTATTCTATAGTCAGTGCTCTTTTGGAAATGTGTGAAGAAAACGCACAAAAAGAGAATGCAAAAAAGATAACCAAAGTAGAAGTTAAGATTGGAAAATTAAGTGGTGTTGAGCCATATTTATTGCAAACTGCTTTTGATACTTTTAAGGAAAAAACTATTTGCGATAGAGCTGAATTTATTATGCATTTGCAAGATGTTGTTATACGGTGTAATGTTTGCAATCAAGAGTTCACCCTGGCAAAAAATGAGTTTATATGCCCTAAGTGTAAAAGTTTTGATATAGACACGGTTGATGGGAATGATATGTATCTTATGAGGCTTGAAATGGAATAGTTTATGACACACCTCACGAAGATAAAGATTTGATAATTTTGGGATTTATTATTGAAAAATCTTGAGTGGAGATTCTATCGTTCTTTTTATGATATTAAGCGGACTCATCAAAGAATCTTTTAATATTTGAGTTTTTATTTTTGGATTTTTCAGGGGACCACTAACTTCTATATTTGTTGAGATACTTTTATTTTCCCCTAGCATTATATATCCGACAATAGGTATATTTTTCATAAAATTACTTATATCTTTTAGCGTTCTTATCTCTAAATCTAAATTTATAGTTTTATTTTCCATATTAATATACCCAGATCCAAAAATGTCAGTGTTAAAACCATGTAGTTTGATTTGATTAAATGATATTATATTATTTATTTTTCTAAATACAATAGTCCCATTTTTTATTACAAATCCATTTTCGTTAAAATTAGGATTTTTAAATAAAACTAACGATGGTATAGTGTTTATAGTTGCCATTATGTTATTAAATAAGGAAAAATCTTTTAGCGTTGAATTTTTTATTATAAATTTCCCATCAAATATCTCTTTATTGTCTCCTTTTGCAGATATTTCAAAAGAACCATCCTTGAAGATATTGCTATTGAATGCTTTATCTATAAAATGACTATTTAGTTTGGACGCTTCAAAAGAAAAGTTCTTAGCATTGCTTTCGTAGCCTATCTGAGAATTTTTATAAATACTGATAAATTTAGTACTGTTTTTGTCTATATTCATAGTAAAATGATTACTTAAAATAGTTGAGTTAAAATCCAGATTTTTAAAATTTACACCTTTTCCATTTACTTGCATATTAAGATTTTTATTTTTATTAGATTTGATTTCATTTGTCATAATATTCAAGTCAAATATGTTAATAACTAACTTTTTATCATAAAACAATTGCAATTTTTTATCACTTGTGTAAGCTTTTATCTTATCGTCATTTGTTAATATGTTTATATCTAAATTTTTTATTTTTTTATTTTTGTAAATAAAAGGTGTTTGCACATTAAAGAGTTTTAAATTAGCCTTGTAATTTTTAAAATCCTTGGTTAAAATATCCAATTTTCCACGGCTAAGATTATAATCTTTTATAAAATAAGAATAATTTTTATATTTTGATATATCATTTATTTCAAATCTGTTTTGATCTTTTTCAAAAGATAACTTAGTAGCTAAATCACTAAGGAGAAATATACTCTTATTTGATTCAAAATTTATGCTTACGCTTTGATTATTTAATTTATATATATCTAGTATCGGACTATTTTTTATCTTTATAAGGAGCGAGTTTATATCTACTTTGCCATTATATGTTTTTTTGTTTGTTTGAAACATGCCTGTTGTATTTATATCAAATAATTTTTTATAACTAAGGTTACTGTTGTCTAAAAAAACTTTATAATTATCAAGTCTTATTTTTGCATATTTAGTGAAAAGATTAACTCTGCCTAATTTAAAATTTGAATTTTTTATTATAAATGTGCCTTTAATATTTATGGAATATGGTCTAAATACAACATTTAAAATTATATTTGATTTATTGTGCCCACTAAATTGGTCTATAGGTAGATTTATTTTAAAAGCCTTTAGTATATTGTGAACATAAATATCCAGCAGAGTGTTGGAGCTTAGATTTACTACTATTCCACTTTTTGATGTGAGAATATTGTAAATATGTATATCATTAATTTTTATATTTTTTTTCTCATAAGTTGGTTTTGTTAAATTCAATGTTAGTGTATTATTTTCTAATTTTGCTTTTATAACCTTTACATGTGCTGCTTGTACATGAGGATTAAATTTTACAGTTGCGTCTTTAGCGGTCGCAGAGCCATTCATAAGAAGTGGAAAAAATTCTCCTGTTTTTAAATCAAACATTCCATTTAAATAGTTTAGTTTATACTCTTTTGCTTTAATTTTTTTATATATCCAATCTCTTGCAATAGGCTCTATAAAAACTTTGGATTTGAGATACTTCATAATTGGCTCTAATGATTTAAATGAACTTGTTTGAAGTTTATAATAAACTCTATTTTTTTCCATTTTAGCTTTGAGTTGTCCATCTATATTTAATAGGCTAAATTTTCCATCATAATCATATATGTAATTTTTTAAATTTAAAGCCAATTTACCATTTAACTCTATCCCATAATCTTTTAAAATCATCTGTTTTAAATTAACATCAACAATCTTTTTGGAAATTGAAATAATTGCATCTATTGTTAAATATTTGCTATGAAAGTAAAAAATATTATCTTTATATAGCAAACTTACGATTTCGTTATTATATTTTATATTTTTTAGAGCAATTGATTGAAATATGGGGTTTAAATACCTAAAATAGTTAGTAAGCTTGTATATTTCATTAATAGAAGTTTTTGATTTCGAATTTCTTTGAATTTTTATTTCATTTGCACTAACAATTAGTTTTTTATCTAATTTTATATATAATCCGTTGATTTTTAATTTTGGCAAAGATATATGTTCTATGCTAATTCCATGCATTAAAAATCCAATTAAACCAACGAGGATTAAGATGATAAGTAAAAAGACTATCCAAATTTTTCTCATCACATGTGATGTTGCGCTAATTATCATATATTCTCTCATCTTTCATTTGGCGAGACCTATGGATTCAAGTAAAGTTGTTTATGTTCCTAAAGGTTCTGTATCTCAAATTATATCATACTTGCAGGAGAATAATTTTGCAATTTCTAAAAATATAGATAAATACCTGCTGTATTTTATAGGGCAACCCCAATACGGATGGATTAATATAGGAACGAACAGACTAAGCCGTGGCGATTTTTTTTATAAACTTTCTCATGCTAAGGCTGCCATGCGAACTCTTACTTTGATACCAGGCGAAACTACGGAAGTTTTTTTACAAAAATGTGCACTTGAATTTAATCTCTCTTTTTCTAAATTGTATAAAATTTTTAATACAATTTCACCTTTCAAAGAAGGTTTGCTAATTCCTGAAAGTTACAATATTCCTATGGGTATTAGCGAAAAGCATTTGATCTATTATTTAGTAAATAATGCTAAAAAAAGGCAGAAAGAAAATTCCTTCAAAATATTTGGTGAATACAAACAAGATAAATGGTACAGATACCTTGTGATTGCTTCTATCATACAAAAAGAAGCTGCAAATACGGCAGAGATGCCGATAGTTTCATCTGTTATACACAATAGATTGAGAAAGGGAATGAAGCTTCAGATGGATGGAACTTTAAATTATGGTTTGTATTCTCATAAAAAAATAACCCCAAAAAGAATAAAAGAAGATAAAACGAAGTATAATACCTACAGATACAAAGGATTACCGGATAATCCTGTATGCAATGTAGGAAAAGAAGCAATTGTTGCAGCAATATTTCCTAAAAAGACAGATTTTTTATATTTTGTAAAAAATAAAAAAGGAGTTCATTCTTTTTCAAAAACATACAAACAGCATGAAAAGTATGTTAGAAAGTTACAAAAATGAAATATTATAATTATTATTATATTATTTTTACATTATTTAAATAAATTAATTAGAATTTTATGATAATTTTTATATATTAAGAGATAAAATATTTTAATAAGGAGACAGAGATGAGTAAGCCATTATCTAAAATTATATACACCAAGGTGGATGAAGCCCCAGCTTTAGCTACATATTCGCTTCTTCCAATCATTAAGGCATTTACGAAAATAGCTAATATTAAAATAGTGAGTAAAGATATCTCATTAGCTGGTAGAATTATTGCTAATTTTCCAGAAAATTTAAAAGAAGAACAAAAGGTAAGTGATGATTTAGCAAAACTTGGTAAATTGGTAAAAGAACCGGAAGCAAATATTGTAAAATTGCCAAACATAAGTGCTTCAATACCACAATTACAAGCTGCGATTAAAGAATTGCAGTCAAAAGGTTATGACATACCTGATTTTCCACAAAATCCACAAACACCTAAAGAGAAAGAAATTAAAGCAAGATATGCAAAAAATTTAGGAAGTGCAGTTAATCCAGTTCTTAGAGAAGGAAACTCTGACCGAAGAGTGGCTAAAGCAGTAAAAGAATATGCTAAAAAGAATCCACATAAAATGGCACCATGGGATAAAGATTCAAAAGCACATGTAAGTTCTATGAATCATGGAGATTTTTATGAGAGTGAACAATCCATAACTACAGATAAAGCAAAAAAAACAAAAATCGAATTTGTAGATATTGATGGAACCGTTACTGTATTAAAAGATAATCTAGACCTGTTAGATGGTGAAATTTTAGATTCGTCTGTTATGCATGTAGGCGCGTTAGAGAAATTTTTTGAAGAACAAATAGAAGATGCAAAAAACAAAGGCGTCCTATTTTCACTCCACTTAAAAGCAACAATGATGAAAGTCTCTGATCCAGTTATCTTTGGGCATGCTGTAAAAGTTTTTTATAAAGATTTATTTGAAAAATTTGGAACAGAAATTAAAGAGTTGGGAGTTGATGTAGATAACGGTATAGGTGATTTATATGCAAAAATGGGATCTTTAAGTGAAGAAAAACAAGCTGAAATAAAAGCAGAAATTGCAAAAATTTATGAAAATCATCCAGGTCTTGCGATGGTTGATTCAGATAAAGGCATTACAAATCTACATGTGCCAAATAATGTAATCATAGATGCATCTATGCCGGTTGTCATTAGAGATGGCGGCAAAATGTGGGGAGCAGATGGAAAACTTCATGACACAAAAGCTATTATTCCAGATAGAAGTTATGCCGGTTTTTATCAAGTAGCCATAGAAGACTGTCAAAAAAATGGTGCTTACGACCCTGCAACGATTGGAAGTGTTGCAAATGTTGGTTTAATGGCTCAAAAGGCAGAAGAGTATGGGTCACATGATAAAACTTTTATAGCTAGTGGTGAAGGCAAGATAAGAGTTGTAGATAATGAGGGAAATATTTTATTGGAGCAGGATGTTCAAAAAGGAGATATTTATAGAAGCTGCCAAACCAAAGATATTCCTATACAAGACTGGGTAAAATTAGCAGTAAGCAGAGCTAGAGCTACGCATACACCTGCTGTTTTTTGGCTAGATCCAAATAGGGCACATGACAGAGAAATTACTAAAAAAGTAGAAAAATACTTAAAAGATTATGATACAAATGGACTGGAAATCTATATAAAATCTCCAATCGAGGCTATGAAATATTCAGTAAAGCGAATAAGAAAAGGAGAAGACACAATTTCTGTCACAGGAAATGCTCTTAGAGATTACTTAACAGATTTGTTTCCAATAATTGAACTTGCATCCAGCTCAAAAATGCTCTCGATTGTACCACTTTTAGCAGGTGGTGGATTATTTGAAACAGGAGCTGGCGGAAGTGCGCCAAAACATGTGCAGCAATTTTTAGAAGAAGGTCATTTAAGATGGGACTCTTTGGGTGAATTTTTGGCATTGTGGGCTTTACTAGATGCTCTGGCCGCAAAACTAGATAATACAAAAATAATGACTCTGGCACAAACACTGGATTTAGCCATTGGTGAGTTATTGGATAACAATAAATCTCCTTCACGAAAAGTTGGAGAATTAGATAATCGTGGAAGTCATTTTTATTTGGCACTTTATTGGGCGAAGGCATTAGTCGCACAAAAAGATAGCAAAAAATTAAAGAAAGCTTTTGAAAAAGTTGCATCTGATCTAGAAAAAAATGAGGATAAAATTTTAAAAGAGCTCAGCCTTGCTCAAGGAAAAAAAGTTGATGTTGGCGGTTATTATCTATTTGATGATGAACTCGCATCAATAGCTATGAGACCAAGTGCAATACTAAATCTAATAATTGATTCGATATAAAAATGAGAGAGATAGAAATCTAAATGGAGAAAACACATGAGCATAAATAGTAAAGTTTCTGTCGTAGGAGCTGGTGGTAATGTAGGTGGAATTGTTGCCTATTCTATTGCTATGCAAGGTTTGGCACATCAAGTTATTTTGGTTGATAGAGATATGGATAGAGCTCGTGGCAAAGCACTTGATATGAATCAAGCTGCAGCTGCTATGAGGTCACATTCTGTTGTCAGAGTCGCAGAAAGCTATGAAGATGTTAGAAACAGTAAAATAGTCGTAATAACTGCTGGATTTCCTAGACAACCAGGAATGAGCAGAGATGATTTGCTTATGAAAAATGCTGAGATTATGAGAGAAATTGTAGCTCAAGTAAAGGTTGTGGCTCCAGATTCGATTTTATTGGTTGTTTCAAATCCATTAGATGTTATGACTTTCGTTGCCTTAAAAGAATCTGGATTTCCAAAAGAAAGAGTTGTTGGAATGGCGGGAATTTTGGACAGTGCAAGAATGACTCATTTTATACAAGAAAAATTAGGTTTTGGTGCAGGACAAATAAGAGCCAGTGTCATAGGCGGTCACGGCGATACGATGGTTTTATTGCCAAGGTTTTCAACAGTTGCCGGTGTCCCTCTCCACGATTTATTAAGTGAAAAAGAGATAGAGGAAATAGTTGAAAAAACTAAACATGGGGGAGCAGAAATCGTAAAATACCTTGGAACTTCTGCATATTTAGCTCCTGGAAAAGCAACTGCAATAATGATAGAATCAATTTTAAGGGATTCAAAAAAGATATATTCATGTGCTACCTTATTAGAGGGAGAATATGAACATTCTGGTGTGGTAACAGGTGTGCCCGTTATGCTTGGATTTAATGGTGCTGAGAAAATTATTAAAGTCACGCTTGATAATTGTGAAAAAAAACAATTTGCTCATAGCATTTCAACAGTCCAAACTATGATTGAGGTATTGTATAATAAAAAATTTTTCGGGGAGGAAAAATATGAGAGAAATTAAGTATGAAGATATTGTAAAATCTGTAAGAGATAATATTATCTACTTTGGTACAAATTTATCTAAAGATGCATATAAAGCTTTAGAAGATGCGTATAAAAATGAAGTAAGCGAAGTATGCAAGGAAGTTCTTAAACAACTTTTGGAGAATGCTGATATTGCAGCAGATGAAGCTAGGCCTTTATGTCAAGATACAGGTTTAGCAGTTTTTTTTGTTACAGTTGGAGAAGATGTTAAAGTTGTTGGAGGCTCATTGAAAGCAGCTATTAATGAAGGTACTGAAAAAGGATATGAGGAAGGTTATTTTAGAGCTTCCACATGTCATTGGGATACTAGAGCAAATCTTAAAGATGAATTGGGATACAACCTTCCAGCTATCATTCATTTTGATTTAGTGCCTGGAGATGAATTAAAGATAGAATATGCTGCAAAAGGTGGCGGAAGTGAAAATGTAAGTCGAGCAACTGTCCTAGCTCCTGCTATGGGAAGAGAAGGTATAGTAGATTTTGTTAAAGGCGTAGTATCTGACGCTGGTCCAAATCCATGTCCGCCTATCATAGTAGGTGTTGGAATTGGTGGCACATTTGAAAAAGCTGCTATTTCTAGTAAACATGCTCTATTTAGGACAATAGGTACGGTAAATGAAGATGCCGTTCTAAAAGATATGGAAGGTGAATTGATGACTAAATTAAATAATTTAGGAATCGGTGCTATGGGTATGGGTGGTAGAGAAACAGTTCTTGGCGTACATATAGAAAAAAATCCTTGTCATATTGCAAGTTTGCCAGTTAGCGTAAATGTACAATGTCACAGTAGTAGACATACATCTTTCAAACTTTAAGGAGGAAGAGATGAGTAAAACATATCATTTAACAGCACCTCTAAGCGATGAGGATGTAGTTCAACTAAAAGTTGGGGATATTGTATATCTAAGTGGAATTATTTATACTGCCAGGGATGCGGCACATAAAAAATTGATAGATTTAATGGATGAAGGAAAAGAATTACCTTTTGATGTTAAAGGCTCAGTTATATATTTTGTAGGACCAACACCACCAAAACCGGGTGACCCTATAGGAAGTGCAGGTCCAACAACAAGCTATAGAATGGACTCTTATTCTCCGAGACTTATCAATGAAAAAGGTCAAAAAGGCATGATCGGTAAAGGAAAGAGAAATCAAGAAGTAATTGACGCTTGTGTAAAATCAAAAGC
>CAZYTB010000081.1:0-11340 GCA_964650375.1 uncultured Campylobacterales bacterium
TAGGTCTGTCAAAAATATAAAATAGTTCGTTTTATAGATAAAAATAGATAGTGATATGTTTTTATGATAGCTTCATATCACTTTAAACTTATGAGGGCAGTGAGTTTTAGAAATAATCACAGTTATTTTTAGTAAGTGGGTTGTTTGTTTAGGGGTTGATTGTGGTTCAGTTAGAATTGCTGGTTTATATCCCGTCTTCTTCTCCCGGCCATATTTTTACGGTATAATTAAAATATTGTCAAAAGTGCATATTTATTATTTTATGAATTAACAATAATGATTTGTAACAAAACTGCCACACAATTTGATTGAGAGTCCTTCTTATGGTACTAAAATCAGTTCGGCTTATCGTCGTACCTTTAGGCTTAATTTAAAACTACATAGTTTCTACATCTTTTACATCACCTCCAGAAATCTTTTCCATTTCTTGTTCTACTATATTTATAAACTCTTGTCTATTTTGTTCGTCCATGTTGTTGTATAATATATCTAAGATATATTTTATGCCATTCGCATTAATTTTTTTCACACTAGCGAGATAATGCACAAAAGCAATCAGTTTTACATCATTGATAGAGTATAACTTTTTAATGAGTCCTTTTTCTGTCGGAAGTAGTCCTTTTTCTTCATATATTTTGAGAGTTCTTGGCTTGGCACCAAAAATTTCGGCAATACTGCTTATAGGTAAGATGTTTTTATCGTTGTCTAGAAGTGCCATTTTTTTCCTTTAAATTTTTCTGATTATAGCAAGTTTCAATTTAAAAGTATTTATTTTTTTAATAAAAATTTATGTTTAAAAAAGTATAATAGTAAAATATTAACATATAAAATGTAAATATTTCACAACAATAATGTAAATAAATTATAATAAAAAGGAAATTCATCGAAAATAAAAGAATAAAATTAGTAGCTAAAAATGTTTATAAAGTTTTTGGAGATAATCCTAAAGAAGTTATGAAATTAGTAGAAAAAAAGTTAACTAAAGCTGAAATATTTCAGCAAACCGGGATGACTATTGGTGTAAAAGATGCAAGTTTTGAAATTTATGAGGGTGAGATTTTTGTTATTATGGGACTTTCTGGTTCTGGAAAATCAACTCTTGTGAGATTGTTAAATAGACTAATAGAACCAACTTCTGGGCAAATCTTGGTTGATGACATTGATATTACTAACCTTAGTGATAAAAAACTTATAGAGATAAGAAGAAAAAAATTATCAATGGTATTTCAATCGTTTGCACTCATGCCTCATATGAATGTTATCAATAATGTATCATTTGGTTTAGAGTTAAGTGGCATGCCAAAAGCTAAAAGATATCAAAAAGCACAAGATGCATTAGCACAAGTTGGACTCAATGAGCATGCAAATTCTTATCCAGATGAACTTAGTGGTGGTATGCAACAACGCGTTGGCTTAGCGCGTGCTTTGGCAAATGACCCTGATGTATTGTTAATGGATGAAGCGTTTTCAGCACTCGATCCACTTATTCGAACGCAAATGCAAGATGAGCTTTTAGAATTACAAGAAAACAGCAAAAGAACCATCGTATTTATCTCTCATGATTTAGATGAAGCGATACGCATAGGAGACAGAATCGCAATCATGCAAGGTGGTGAAATATCTCAGATAGGAACACCTGAAGAAATTATCAGCAACCCAGCAAATGAGTATGTAAAATCTTTTTTCCAAGGGGTTGATGTAACATCTGTTTTAAGTGCTTCTCATATCGTTAAAAAAACGATACCGACATTGATTAAAAAAGAAGGTTTTGGTGTCAAATCTGCACTTAATTATCTGGGTGATTATGACGATGAATATGGTTATTATATAGAGAAAAGTGGAAAATATTTGGGCACTGTGACGATTGACTCATTAAAGGAAAACACGACGATTGAAGGGGCTATTGTAGAGAGGGAAACTATTGTAAATTCAACAACAATTAGTGAGCTCATTGGCGTTGTGGCTACTTGTAAATTTCAAACAGTTGTGGTTGATGAAAATGGCAAATATCAAGGAAGTATTTCTAAAACAAGGCTTCTAAAAATTTTAGATCAAGGAGTCGAAAATGGCAACTAATCCATGGGTAAATGCTGCAACTGCCCAAGCAGATAAGATAACAACAACAGATTGGACGCATATGAATGTAGAACAGGTTAAACATTTTAATATATTGCATCCATTTAATAGTGACGCGGTTATCCCTTTTGGACACTGGACTAACAGTGGAATAAACTGGTTGGTTCTAAACTTTAGAGATGTGTTTTTAAGTGCAAAAATGCCTATTGATGCTATACTTCAGTTTTTACAAAATTTTCTGCTATCGCTTTCTCCTTATGTCGTCATCATATTTTTTGTCCTTCTCGCTTTGCAATTTTCAACTAAAAAGTTAGCTTTCGGTACTTTTATTTCATTTATTTTGATTGGATTTGTTGGTGTGTGGGAGGATTCGATGATAACACTAGCACTTGTTTTTACGGCCGTTTTGTTTTCAATGATTATAGGTTTGCCTCTAGGAATTTGGAGTGCGCGAAGTAATAGGGTTGACAGTATAGTAAGACCCATACTTGATGCGATGCAGACAACGCCAGCCTTTGTTTATCTTATCCCTATTGTTATGTTATTTGGCATAGGCAATGTTCCTGGTGTCATTGTGACAATTATCTTTGCACTTCCACCACTCATAAGACTTACAAATCTTGGTATTCGGCAAGTTCCAGAGGATTTGATAGAAGCAGCAAGGTCATTTGGTGCGACTAAGAGTCAAATGCTTTTTAGAGTGCAAATTCCTGTTGCAATGCCGACCATTATGGCAGGAATTAATCAGACTTTGATGTTAGCACTCTCTATGGTTGTAATTGCTTCCATGATAGCAGTTGGTGGTTTGGGACAAATGGTGTTACGAGGTATAGGGAGACTAGATGTCGGTTTGGCAGCAGTTGGTGGTCTCGGTATTGTTTTGTTGGCCGTTATCTTAGATAGATTAACTCAAGCCATGGGAAATAAGGACAAAGCATGTAAAATCAGATGGTATGAAAAAGGTCCTATCGGATTTGTTTATAAAATAGTAAATAAGATTAAGAAGGCATAGGGATGACCGCAAGGTTGTGCTTTAGATGATATAAATTTAACTTGGGACAAGTTCCAAGTTAAAGAAGAAACAAAATAAAAAGGAGAAAAAATGAAGAAAATTTTACTAAGTATATTGGTATTGTTTATGAGTAGTAGCTTATTTGCTGTAAAAATCACAGCAGTTCGCACAAGTTTAGCTGAAGAGGGCTTTCAGTTGTATGTTGTTGTTGATGTGCTTAGACAAATGGGATATGATGTAGATGTTACCAATGGTGTTGATTATTCAGTTGCTTATAAAACAATTGCTCAAAATAAAAAAAATATATTTTTTATGGCGGCATATTGGAATCCAATCCAAAACAATATGATTAAAGGAGTGGGCAAAAAAAATCTTTTTATAGGTGGCAAGTATATTGAAAACTGTGCACAAGGTTATCTTATAGACAAGAAAACAGCAGAAAAGTATCATATCAAGTATTTAAATGATTTAAAAGATCCAAAGCTTGCAAAACTTTTTGATATAAATGGAGATGGTAAAGCAGACCTTGCTGGTTGTAACCCAGGTTGGGGTTGTGCAAAAGTTATCAACTATGAATTAAATGCATATGGATTAAAAAATACTATTAATCAAGATCAAGGCAAATATTCAGCAATTATCGCAAATACAATTGCAAGATATAAAACTGGAAAGCCAATTCTTTATTATACTTGGACTCCTTATTGGGTAAGTGGCGTGTTAGTTCCTGGTAAAGATGTTGTATTTTTGCAAGTTACCCATTCTGCACACCCTATAGTTAAAAGCACAAGGCTTCCAAATGGTGCAAATTATGGATTTGTTATAAACAATCAATTTATAGTAGCAAATGCTGTGACCAAAAAATATAAAGATATAGCAAAGCTCTTTAAGATAATGAAACTTAGCGTCAATGATGTAAGTGGTGAAAATATGCTTATGAGTAAAGGTGAAAACAAAGAAAAAGATATCAAAAGACATGCAAAAATGTGGGTAAAACAAAATCAAGCGAAGATAGATACTTGGATTAAAGAAGCGAAAGCAGCTAAGTAAAAGATTTACATGTAGAGGTATTTCTAGGAATATCTCTATTTGAAAAAAGCTCGGCTTTAAATGTTACATACGATTCAATATCTCCGTCTTTAAAATCCAAAATTATAAGTTTTGTGAATTTTGTTTGCTTGGAGAATACTTTTATGCTTTGTATCAAATTTACTATATCTGGGGTAAAGTCTTGATTATTTTTGTGTGTTGTGTTGATAATGTACTGATATTTGTTTAGCGCGTAGGCGCTATATCTAGATTTCATGAGTATTAAGCCATTTGGAGCCAGTTTTCCATCGTGGAAAGGTTTGCAGCACTTTTTATATTTTATATTACTTCCACAAGGACATTTCGAATTTATTGATATTTTTCTTACCAAATGATTAAATTCATGTTGTTGGTCATGTTTTCAATTATGTTGCCATCTTTATCACAAAATTTTTCTAATACTTTTTTGATTTTATTTTCATTAGGTGTAATTCCTCTTATTTCTAGGTGCCATGTAAAATTTTCTAAAGCTTGGGCAAAGTCTTTTTTTGTAGTTCTCTCTTCATCAAAAGGCAACAGTTGATAAAACTTTTTTTCATGATCAAGCCAATTTTGCAGTTTTTTTGCTCCATTTGGAGGGGTAAAAGTTACATTGTGTATCTTAAACATTTCATTAAGTACATCAGAAGATCTTTTGCCTGCCCAACCAAGATATATTTTTGTTTTTGCACATTTTGTCATTTTTTCAAAATCTTTATCAATCGATAGGGCTGGTGACATTGTGCAAATAGCAAAATCGTATAATTTATCTGGTAATTTAAATGCTTCCCACGAAGTATGTTCTGTAGTTATATTCGTAATACCAAGATTTTTTGCATCAGTTTTTAAAATTTCTAACATTTCTTTTGAAGCATCAATTCCATTTACATGTAGAGCAATTTTTGCAATTCGGAGCGTATAAACACCGGTTCCACATCCTATATCCAAAACAGTTTTATTTTCAAAAGTAAAATTTAAATCTTTGATAGCTTTTAAAATTTTTGCTTCAAATCTATCGTCACCTTCTGTATATCTTGAGTAGTTTTTAGCTTTTTCATCCCATTTGTTCATATTTTACTCTTTTTGTATATTTATTAGAGTATATTCCAATATAATTTATATTGTCATTAAAATTATTTTTATTTTTTGTAATATTTCTGATATTTTGTTTTTTAATATATTCTTAATAGTATAATGGCCTGAAAAATCTAGATAAGAAGTTATTTTGCAAGAATCACAGCGGCAATTATAATTAACAAAGCTCCAAATATTTGGTACATGTTAATAGATTCTTGTAACAGCCAGAATGAAAAAAATAGGGTAACTACAGGCTCAAATGTGGAAACCATTGATGCTTTTACAGGACCAATCCTTTTTAATCCAGCAAAAAATGTAACTACGGATGTAATTGTAGAAATTATCACTATTGCCAGTATCCACTTCCATTGCTCAATCGTTGTGGGAATTGATATGTGGGCTAATAATCCATAGGTAGTATATACAACAGCCGCACTGCTGATAATAACAGTAGAGGCTACAAAAATGTTTGTGCCTTTTATTGCTTTTGAGCCAACTATTATGTAAATCGAATATATAATTGCTGCTAATATTGCAAACATTATACCTAGAGTATTTATGTTTTCAAACTTTATACCTATGACTAAAATAGCTCCCATCGTGGCTAGGGAAAGTGCTACTAATTCTATCTTTGTAACTTTGATTTTTAGTAGGAATGTAGATAATAGCAAAACAATTCCAGGATACAAATATAGTAAAATTGAAGTTAGAGATGAACCTATAAGGGATACTGCACTAAAATATGAAAATGATTGAGATGCGTATATGATAGCGCCCATGAAAATAAGCAAAATCAGTGTTTTACCTTTGGGATATGAATAGTGTTTTATAAATATATATACATTCATAAAAATTGCAGCAATAAGAAAACGAAATAACAACAATACTTCGATAGTTACATTGTTTTTATATGCAAATGTAGCAAAAATGGGCATAAGTCCAAAACATATACTAGATATTATAACTAAGATGAAGCCAGAATATTTCAACTCCTAACTTCTTGTTTACTGAAGAGTGAGAGATATATACCAAGTGCTAATAAAAGGGCTCCAATAATATCATAATAATGAAGCCTTTCTCCTAGAAAAAAATAGGCAAGGATTGAACCAAAAAGTGGCATGAGATGAGTAAACTGTCCTGTTTTGTTTGCTCCTATTTCGTGTATTCCCTTATGCCAAAAATAAAATGACAATACAGAAGTAAAAAGAGATACATATATGAAAGCCCAATAATAATCTTTTACCAAAGATATGTCTTTAACAAAAGAATATCCCATAACTTCATAAATGATAAAAAGCCAAAACAGACCCACATATACAATAGTTGTGAAAAATTCTATATCACTCAAGGTTTTTGGTCTAAATTTAATTAAAACTGAATAAAGTGCCCAAATAAGAGATGAAGCTATCACCCAAAGGTCACCATAATTTAGCTTTAAATGAATAAAATTTGAGAACTCTCCTTGCAAAACCAAAAAAATGACACCAAAAGTTGAAATTAGGATTCCTGTCAGTTGTTTTGGCTTTATATTAATTTTTAGAATAAAATATGAAAAAACCAAAATTAAAACAGGGATAGATGAGTTTATGATTAGTGCGTTTGTAGCTGTTGTGTATTGTAATCCAACATACAATAAAGTATTAAATATAGTAATTCCTAGCAGTGATAAAACAGATAAAATAATAAAATGATTTTTTAATGCCTTGAAGATATTTGAAAAGTTTTTAATAAAAATAGGCAAAACAATTATGGCTGCTCCCAGCCAACGAAATAGTGCAAGCTGAAGCGGTTCAATATCTGCATGAACATATCTTCCAATGATAAAATTACCAGACCAAAATAAAACACATAATATTAATAAGAAAAAAGTAGGTATAATAAATCCTTTAAATCGGGGGACTAATATGGAAGAATTATATCATAATGAGCTTACTTTATGAACAATAAAAATAGAACAAAATTAAAAACTTCAGATTTATTTGGAAATTATAATTATCCAGAACAAAGTTGGTCACTTCCTTCGTGGGTAGCAGCAAATGATGACTTTATAGAAATTTTAAAAGATGTAATTTCGTTTAATATTACAGAAGATAGCTACGCTGAGCCAAAGTCATTTACAGAGCTTTTTACATATCTAAGAGGACGGAATTATGCCGTTTTCCAAGATAGATTTGTGGTCTGTTTAACCCAAGGGAGATTGGCATATCTGACAAATTCAGGTTTTTCAAAAGTAAATGCGAGCGAAGATGTATTTGAACTCTCTAATTGGAGAGTTCAAATATAAAATGATATCTATTGCAAATTTTTTAATATATTTTTGGTTTTTCCAAATACACCATGCATATAAGATTTAAGCTTTTCATTTAATTCAAAATTTTCAAGTAAGCTGTCGATGTCTATCGTGCTTATGATAGTTTTTCCATCTTCTTCATAAAGGATATGTAGCAAGGCAAAAAGACTGAAATTTCAGGATATGCTGGCCAGGTATGTTTTATGCCGTGGCTGAGTTGCACACTTCAAATATAGTGATATCTTTTTCAATCGGAAAGACCTTCTCTGTTGTTGATGTTATTGTCCTAGGATACTTCTTTTTTCTTTATATTCTTTCTCGTCTATTTAGCCATTTGTAAATCTTTCATCCAGTTTATCTCTTGCTGTTGTATTTCTTGTTCGGTTGCTGCTACTATTATATATAAAGTATCCAAAAGCTATGACTAGTATTAAAGGTATCAGCCAGCCAAATTCCATACCATATCCGCCCATCATGCCACCATGTCCTAAAAAGTTTTCACCATTGTTTGATTCGCCACCATGAGCAAAAACACTTACGCTAAGAGAGCTCGCTAAAAAACCCCAGAAAATTTTATTTTTCATCTTTTTTTCCTTCTCTTGCTTCGATATAGAAATTATATAAGATAAGTTATAATTATCTTTAAATAGTTTGTTAATAAACCTTAACGAGATAAAGGCATAACTCTTTTTACATAAGGTTTTGTTAAAAAATACAAAATTGAACCCCATAAAAAGATGCTGCTTGCTATGGCTACAAGGCTAGCATTTTCTTCTATGTTTATGATGGATTTTGGGTCTATATTTTTGATATCAAAAATATAATCTAATCCCAAACCAAATAATAGGCTTCCTATAGCGATACTTCCCAAATATATCCACAATGAACGAGAGCCAAACATCTTTTTGACAACCCCAGCTGTGACTATGTTTGTCGCTGGTCCCGCACTTAGAAATACAAAGGCGGCTCCCGGGCTCACACCTGAGAGCATCAGAGCTGCTGCGATTGGAAGAGATGCAGTCGCGCACACATACATAGGAATCGCGATAGAGATAGCCAAAATATAGGAAATCCAAGGGTAGTGTGTTAAAATATTGCTGAGATTTTGAGGTATTATTGTGCTTATTAGGGCTCCAAGTATCAATCCCCAAAAAAGTGGTTTTGCGATGTCTCCTAGAAGTGATACAAAAGAGTAATCAAGTGCCCTCTTGAGTGAGAATTTTTTGATTGGTGTTTTTGGGATTGTGGTACTAAATTTTGAATTGCCAGATTTTACCGAAAACGAGGTTAGTGGGGGATTTGATGGTTTTGTACTGTTTGCAAATGAAAATTTTGGCTTTATTTGTTTTTTTACCTCTTTTATCTTCTGCTCCTCATCTTTGTCAAAAATATTAGTTATAACTCCAGAAACAATCGCTATAATAATAGATGTAAATATTCTATAAAGTGTAAATATCCATCCAAACATTCCATAAGTTGCAAGAATTGAATCAGCTCCTGTGATAGGAGTAGAGATTAGAAATGACAGAGTTGCTCCCTTGCTGGCTCCACTTTTTTTGATGCTAGCTGCCAACGGAATCACACCGCATGAGCAAACAGGCAAAGGTATGCCAAATAGAGTTGCTTTTATGACTGAAAAGATATTTTCCTTTCCCAAGTGTTTTGTAACTAGAGTTTGAGGAACTAGCTCATGTAAAATTCCAGCAAAAATCAGCCCAAAGAGTATATATGGAGCCATTGCATTGCTTAATTCTATAAGAGAGTGCAGAAATTTTAAAATTATTTCCATTATTAGAACCTTTATGGTAAAATACTTATATAACAATATCGTTATATAACGATATTGTTATATAACTTTACTTTAAAGAGACTTAAATGCAAAAACTTGTTGCACTTGCTAAGATATTTAGTGATCTCAATAGACTAGATATATTTGCTCTGATACTAAGGGATAGAGAGGTTTGTGTTTGCGAAATATGCGATACTTTGCACCTGTCTCAACCTTTAGTTTCAAGACACTTAAAGCAGATGCGAGAAGTTGGTATTTTGCAGGCATCACAAGAGAAAAAATGGGTTCTGTATTCATTAGCTCAAGAGGCTGAGCCTTTGCTTAAGTGCTGGATTAAAGAGATAAAAAAACTCAACTCCGATTTGCCCAAACTCGTCACTTGTAGTAAATTATAAAGAATTATATTTATAAAATTTACGAATATAAAATAAAATTTTATTACCAATCATAAAGAATGGTAATAAAAAAAATATTTTAACACTATTTGCACTTGTTTTTTTTGCAAATGCAAATAGTTTCAATCTCCAAATGCAGTAATATATCGACCAACATATAAAAAGACTTCACAAAATTGACCAAGCCAAAATAGAAATGATAAATTAAAAATTATAAAAGATGATAAGCAATTCACTTTATAAAATAAAGAGTCAAAGATGAGAAGAATCAATCTCCTTTGAGTTTGGTCAGTATTTTCAGATTTTAAAAACAAAAACAAAGAAGATAGAATTTTTTCTTTTTTACCAACTAAACTTCGTAGTGAACTAAATTTTATCATATTTTCATTAATAAATTGTTAACTATTCTGATATATAATTACATTAGAATATACTAATATACTAATAAAAGGTGAAAATTATGACAAATGCAACACAGTGTCTCAGGCAAAATGTAGATATAGAGTTAATAAACAAAGCAAAAGAAGAGTTATCCAAAGCAGGAGAAAGATTGGAAAAAGATGCAATCGTTTTATCTTTATTGGGCAGTGTTGTGCGACTGAAGATAATATACCTGTTTTTGAAGTTTGAACGGATGTGTGTTTGTGATTTAAGTGATGTCTTAGAGATGAACCAATCGCCGATATCTCAGCATTTACGAAAATTAAAAGATGCTGGATTGCTAGAAAACAAAAGAGAAGGATTGACTATATTTTACTCAATTCCATCAGATAAAAAAGAACAATTAAAAAAATTAATAAAAGGATAAAACATGAGTTTTTTAAAAGAAGAACCGCAGTCATGTTGTGCAACAGAACCAGCGAGCAACGGACATGATTGTTCCACGCCCCAACCGAAAGGAAAGGTAGAGTGCCCACGGTGCTCACAAAAATCCAAAGGAGTTTTAGGTAAAACACTAGAGCATTTACTGACAGACGAAGCTAAGGTTAGATTGGACTATCTTGATGGATTTTACTATTGTAAAACTCCTACATGTAAGGTTATATACTTTAGTGGAGATTTGATTTTAACGCAAGACGACTTGAGTGTGAGCGTCGGATTAAAAGAAGGGGCAGAGCCTGCGAACATGTGCTACTGTTTTGGATGGACAAAGCAGAGGATAAAAGAAGATTTGATAAAAAATGGAAAAAGTTCTGCCATCGAAGATATAAAACACAACATGGACACCATCGGATGTTCATGTGAGATAAAAAACCCAAGCGGAAGTTGTTGCACGGGAGATGTCATAAAAGTAGTAAAAGAGATAGAAAAAGAGATTAGCTAAATAACTAATATATTTCTTACTTAAGGTATAGCTTTAGTGAGATGAATTGTTCAGGAGCTTTGCTCCTAAACAAGAAGAAATAAAGTAAAAAAAAGGAAATAAAATGTCAAATATATTGTTAAAAACAGGTGATAAGGCTAGCTCTATTGGAGCGTTGTTTTCAGTTATGGGGTGTGCGGCTTGCTTTCCCGCAGTTGCTAGCTTTGGAGCGGCGATAGGCTTGGGATTTTTGAGTCAATGGGAAGGTTTGTTTATCAGTATTTTGTTGCCAGTTTTTGCAACGATAGCTTTGATTATAAATTTATTGGGGTA
>CAZYTB010000082.1:0-11175 GCA_964650375.1 uncultured Campylobacterales bacterium
AGGTACAAAAGGAAGAATATGTTGGATTTAAGTTTGTACCTTTGATTTATTGAGGTATTCTTAAGAGTTAAAGTTTTTTGGCATGAAGATAATCTGCATGCCAAAAAAACTGCTAGTGAGCCACTATCTACAGCAAGTGCATTTACGATTGGAAATAATACACCACTTCTTGCAGTGTTGCTTGGAAAAGCAGGTGCTATAAACATATCTGCAGCAATTACAGAATATGCCAAGCCTAAACTAGATTTTCCAAATCTTTGAATAATCAAAAAAGCTATTTTCTTTCCGAGACTAGAGTTTATAACTCCTCTTGCAAGTAAAAAAGCAACTACGATTAAAAAGGATGAAGCCTTTGCTAAAGCCGCTAAATGCCTCATTTGCTTTAAGTGTATGCGTTACTACTGCTATACTTAATGCTAATATAGCAGATGTAAATATTGGAAGTGCATTAAAAATCACAAATGCTATTGCAGTTATAAAAATTACAAACAGGTGTCAAGCTCGAACGGTTAAGCCTGCTGGAAGGGGTGAAATCCATAGAAGGAAACCAAAAATTAAGATCCCAATTCTTAGATAAAATAATCTAGACATGTCTCTCTCTTTTATTAAAAATATAAAAATTAGTGGAATTCTATGCCAATACTACTTTGCAAAAAACGCATGTTTATAATTAGTTGTTAATTTTTATAGAAGAAAAAATAAATACAAAATTATCATACATATTTTTATATTTTTTATTATAAGAAAATCAAAATCCCCCATTCTCTTAAAAGTATGCTGTTTACACTATACTACCTTCTTTAATAAGCAATTTATGCAAATCAAGATAAAATACAATGATTTCTATGCCATATACATAAGGCATAATTTTGTTTAACAAAGAAGGTAAAAATGGAACTTAAATTAGCAAGAAAAGATTTGGATGCAAAACCAAAAAGTATAAAACTTGAAAAAATTATGGAAAGTGTTCAAAAAGATGGACAAAAGATATTTTATTTTGATAAAGACAATTCTCACAAAGATTTAGTTGCTTTGGTTGAATATTTTGAAGAAAAAGATCAAAGTGTTTACCTAAGAGAAGTGAAGTATGGTTTAGGCGATGACGACTACATGTATGAAATTCATATACTTTAGGGTTTAGATTTGTCTAAAAAATTATATATTGAGACATTGGGATGTGCTATGAATGTTAGAGATAGCGAGCATATCATAGCTGAACTTGAAGATAAAGAAGATTACTCTTTGACTGATGATGCGAGTATGGCCGACCTTATACTTATAAACACATGTAGCGTTAGAGAAAAACCTGTTAGTAAGCTTTTTTCTGAGATAGGCGTATTTAATAAAAAGAAAAAAGACGGGGCAAAGATTGGTATTTGCGGATGTAGCGCCAGTCATCTCGGAAGTGATATATTTAAAAGAGCCCCTGAGGTAAATTTTGTATTAGGCGCCAGGAATGTTTCTAAAATCACAGAGGCAGTTAAGAGAGATAAATTTATAAGTGTTGATATTGATTATGATGAAAGCAGTTACGCTTTTAGTGAGTTTAGAAACAACAAATATAAAGCTTTTGTAAATATCTCAATAGGATGTGATAAAAAATGCACTTATTGTATAGTCCCTCATACTAGAGGAGAAGAGATTTCTATCCCTGCTGAGTTGATTGTGAATGAGGCTAGAAAAGCTGCAAAAAATGGCGCTAAAGAGATATTTTTACTTGGTCAAAATGTAAATAATTATGGCAGAAGATTTAGTGATTTAAAACATAAAAAGATGGATTTTAGTGACTTGCTTGAGATGGTAAGCCAAATTGATGAGGTTGAGCGAATTCGTTTTACTTCCCCGCATCCACTACACATGGACGATAAGTTTTTAGAAGTTTTTGCACAAAATCCAAAAGTTTGTAAATCTATGCACATGCCTCTTCAAAGTGGATCCACTCATATATTAGAGCAAATGAAAAGAGGCTATTCTAAAGAGTGGTTTTTAAATAGAGCTTTAAAACTAAGAAGTATGGTTCCTAATGCCTCTATAAGCACAGATATAATCGTGGGATTTCCAGGTGAGAGTGATGAGGATTTTGAAGACACACTTGATGTGATGGAAAAAGTAAAGTTTGAGCAAATATTTTCTTTTAAATATTCGCCAAGACCTTTGACAAAAGCCGCACGATTTAAGAATCAGGTAGATCCTGAAGTTGCATCCAAAAGACTTCAAAGATTGCAAGAAAAGCAAGAGAAAATATTAGATGAGATTTCTAAAACTAAAATAGATAAAGAATATGAAGTATATTTTGAAGAAATACGCAATAATGGATTATTGGCGGGTAAAAGTGATAATAATGCGTTGGTTCAAGTAGAAGGAAAAGAGGAGTGGCTAGGCAACACTATGAGAGTAAAAATAACAAATCCTAAGCGCTTATCTCTGTATGGCGAAGTTGTTCACTAAAGATTTTAAAAAAGCTGTTTTATTAAAAATTGCTCCACGGTTTCTTTATGTTTTTTTGAATCTTTTATACTTTACATGTAGAAAGAAAATTAATACTAAAATTCTTTCAAAAGATTTGCCAAGTTCTGTAATTGTGACTTTTTGGCATGGCGAGTTACTCGCTCTTTTGAAAGGTTATTTGTTATATAGAAATAGTAATAAAATTGACACACTAGTAAGTGAACATAAAGATGGTGAGATAATCGCTAGAGTTGTGACACTCTATGGCGGCGGAAGTATTAGAGGCAGTTCAACCAGAGGTGGAATAAAGGCTTTAAGACAAGCATTTAAATCGATTGAATTAAAAAGAGATATAGGAATAACCCCAGATGGTCCTAAGGGACCAAGACACAGTGTTGCTGATGGGATAGTTCTAATTTCACAGAAAAAAAATGTTCCAATAGTTACTTTCAACTGTAAGCCATCTTCTTTTTGGCAATTAAATAGTTGGGATAAATTTGTTATCCCAAAACCATTTTGTACACTAAATTTTTATATAGGTGAGCCGTTTTACCTAGATGGTTTGAGTATTGATGAGGCAAAAGAGCTTGTGAAAGAGAGGTTAATAAAAAATGCTATCTAAATTTGTACTTGTGATTGCAGCGATTATTTTCCTAATTCTCAGTAGTTTTTATTTTATATATGATTCTTCATATCAAAACTCTTTTGAAGCAAGATTTTACTATTTTATTGGCAATTATTCTAAAGCCCGTGAGTTTGCGAAGATAGCTTATGACAAAGATCAATACAATAAAATGGCATTTACGGTTTTAACTCAAAGCGAAATAGCTATGAAATATGTCAATTATATTGAAAGTGGTAATAAATATTTTGAGCAAATAAATGCAATCAGTTCCAAAAAAGAATATAAAAATGCTGATAAAATTAAAATAAAAATGATGTGTGAAATTATGATGGGGGAATATAAAAATCTACCTTCTTCAAAACTTATAAATAAAGAATTAGAAAAAAATGCAAAAGAGATGGACATGAAGTTTAAACAGCTACATAAGGAATTATTTTAGAGTTGGTACCATTTTTGCTTAAGATTAAGCAAATATTGCCTAAAATATAAAAACCAAACAAATTGAGAAAAGGGTATATGAATTTTTCTAATATAATACAAAAATATTTTTCAAATCTTTTAATATCAATTGTTTACGAAGATAGTGCATGTAGAATATTCTCTAAAGTTATAAAAAATTCAAAATTAAAAGAAAAATTTGATAAAACTTTCGAAATAAAAAATGATGCAGAACAACTAAATGTAGAAGTAGAAGAATATCTCATCTCACTTCAAGAAAAATGTGATTTTTCTTATGTGTCGCTGCTCCTAAACTCTATGGGACAAGGTGCAATTCCAAGCACTAAAGATGAAGACTTCAAAAAATTTAATATTGACGCAAAAAGTGTTAAAAGTGTAAAATTTCAAAATTGGTCAGCCTTCGCATCTTTTATAGATATAAATTGGATAAATAAAATATATTCAAATGTGGGAATTGATTTTATTTATTCACCTTTTATTGTGCTGTATCACTTGATCTCTGGACTTAAGCCAAAGGCAAAAGCAACGCTATATATGTTGAATCAACAAGACTCTATAACACTTGCCGTATTTAAAGAGTATAGCCTGTGCTTCGGTGTTTTTTTGAAAATAAGTAGCGAAGAAAGTTTAGATAATTCCAGTAATGTTGAAGATTGGGAAAGCGAAGAAGAAGAACAAGGTGTGCGAAATTTGGCTGCATTTGATAAAGAGACAAATGACGACGATGAAGAATTTTCTGATTTGGAAGATTTAACAAGCTTAGATACAATTGACAACGAGTCAGATGTTACAGAATTTTTAGAATCTGAAGATAAGCAAAATCAAGACATGTTTAAAGTAGAGGAGCCAGAAGAGATAGATATAGGTGATATTGAACTTTATGGCAGAGATATAGAGATATATAAATTTTTAAATATGGCTTTGAGAGAGTATTATAAGAATCCTATATATGAAAGTAATTTTTTAGACCAGATGATTATTTTTGATGGATATGATATGAGTCACGAAATAATTCAAGGTATAGAAGATGAATTGTTTTTAAATGTGCAAATGAATAAAATTGATGTAAATAAAATTGTTTGTGATTTGAGCATGAAAGAGGCAAATCATGAATTATAGTTTTACGAAGTGCCGACCTAAACCTTTATTTTCAACATTTTCAAAGATATGGATGCTATTTATATTATTTATCTCGCTGCTGCTGGTTTCGTTTGGAATTTTTTTATTATTGAAAATTCACTTTTATAAACAAGATGCAAAAATTGCGTATAATGACAGATTAGTTCTAGAAGATAAGATAAATCACGAAGATCACTATATTGAGTATTTATTGCGTCAAAAATCCTTAGGAGAAGAAATATACTCTAGAAATACACTTTTAAAAGATAGCATGAAAAATCTTTTTGATTTAGTACCAGATCAAATAACTCTTAATCGAGTCATAATAAAAAAAGATTCTTTGATAATGTATGGAAAAACTCCCACAGAAGATACTTTCAATTTTCTTTTATCTGCTCCATTAAAATCAATTTTTACTACAAGCAATACTATGTTTTATTTGACTAAAAATGGCTGGTTTAATTTTGTAAGCACAAATAAAATAACACAAACGGATAGTTTTAGTGAATAATACAGATAAAAGTATGGAAAAGATAAATTATACTAAATTGTTAATGTTTTTAGCTATATTTATAGTTATAACACTTGTGTTACTTCTAACTTTAATAGTGCCAAATATAAAGGAATATAGAACTGCAAGAGGTCAATACAATAATGCAAGCGTACACAAAATAAGAGTGCAAAGTGTATTAGCGGAGCGGGAAAATGATTTAAAAGAACTTCAGAGTAAAAACAGAAAAGTGTTTGAGGCTTTTAAGCATAAATTTACACAAGACGAATTCATAGGTTTCGCAAATAATTTTTTTGATAAAGTAACACTGAAAGAAGTAAAACAAAGTGACTACAAAAAAGAGTTTAAGGTTTATGAATTAAATGTAACTTCTTCTCTAAAAACACCAGTAAATTTCTATAAATTTTTAGAAGGCTTAAACCATTATCAAAATATGATTCAAGCAGATTTTCCGATAGAATTAATCTCAAATGGTGATATTATAAATTCTTCTTTTAAGATAAGGGTTTACAAGCCTTTAAAGAAGTAATATCTATATTTTCACTAAATAAATAAGATCTGATTTTAGATGGTATTTTATTTACTCTGCAAATTTCTTTGAATTCTTTAGGCATAGATTTTTTGATAAATGGTGAGATAAAAATAGACTCTTTTGTAAAGACGATAACTACTCTACCAGAAATTACACAATCTTTTGTTCTTAAGATTTCTTCTCTTTGAGTTTTGCTCATCAAAATGCCGAGTTTTTTTACGATTTTATCTATTTGCCTTATGTTTTTTAAATCTTCATTTTCTCTTTTTAAGATAAACAAATCTTTGATTCTTTTTTTATTTTTTGGCAAAAGTAAAGTTATATCATTGTCTAAATATTCAAAACTTTTTATTAGACCACTTTCAAATTCATCGATAAAAGAGTTTGAGTATCTATTTCTTATTTTATTTCTAGTATATTTTGGCAGGCTATTGCTTTCATCAATAAAATGTGTGATTTGATTAACATCTAAAAAATTTTGAAGAGTTTTTTTGCTTACATGCAGAAGAGGTCTTATGATATTAAAATCATCTCTTTTTTCAATCTCATTCATCCCAATCATCTCTACCAAACCACTACCACGACCAAGTTGCATTAAAAACCATTCTAATTTATCATTGAGATGGTGAGCTGTGAGAAGATTTGTGTAGCTATTTTTTTCTATAGTCTTTTTAAAAAAATCATATCGCTCAACTCTTGCATTATGCTCAAAATTTGAATTATCTAATTTACAAGTGTGAAGGAATAATTTTTTTTCATATTTTGTACAAAGTTCTTGCGCATATCTTACTTCTTCTTTGCTTTGCTCTCTCATATTATAATCTACAATTGCCAAATCAAAATCTATATCATTGAATTTGAGTATAAAAAAAAGTGCGCTTGAGTCAACTCCACCTGAAAAGGCCAAAAGATTTTTGCTATACCTTAATAAATCTACCGTAGATTTATGCAGTTTTGGTAACTGTTGCAAGTAATTTATCCCCAGCCAATTGGGTCACTTTTGCAATATAGCAAAGACCAACTTCTATATCCTCAACCTGTGAATCATTTATGAGAATTTCACCATCAATATCCCTATCCCAAGATAGTTTTCTAGCTCCTACGAAGAACTCATGTTCACTACTTTCACCCTCTGCTACGATTACTACCTCTTTTCCTATCTCTTTTTTCATGCTTTTTCGAATTTTATCTTCTACTATTTTATTTAGTATTTCAATTCTTGTATTTATTGTTTTTAGCTTAATCTTATCTTCCATCGTGTATGCCAAAGTATCTTCTTCATCAGAGTAAGCAAAAATGCTAATTCTATCAAAGTCAAAATCTCTAACAAAAGAGCACAATTCATCAAACTCTTCATCACTCTCTTTTGGATGCCCAACAATAAAGCCAGTCCTTATGAAGCTATCTTCTGCTTGCCTCATCATATTCAACTGCTCCAAAATTCTTTCCTTTCCAGCTCCCCTTTTCATTCTTTTTAACATGTCGTCATTGATATGTTGTATCGGCATATCAAAGTAATTGTGAAAAACTTTTGAGTCGATTATCTTTTGAATTAATTCATTCGTGGCAGTCGTTGGATAAAGATATAAAATTCTAGCACTTTTTACACCTTGGATTTGCTCCACCATATCTATAAATTGAATAAGCCCATCAGTAGAACCAAAATCTCTCAGGTAAGAACTGCTGTCTTGAGAAATGAAACTAAAATCATAAAAACCTTGTTTTATTAATCTTGTCAACTCTTTTTTTATAGATTCTAACTCTCGAGACTTTAGTTTTCCTTTAAAACCAGGAATTGCACAAAAACTACAACTTTGATTGCAACCCTCACTTAACTTCACATAAGCATGATGTTTTGAGCCAGTTATCACTCTTTGCTCATCATCTATAAGATAAGTAGAATTTGAAAAAATATTTCTTTTTTGATTGATTATCTCATCAATTCGGTCATAATCTCCAACGCCAGTAAAAAGATCCACTTCTTTTAACTCTTTTGTTAATTCTTCCTTGTATCTTTGAGTCAAACATCCGCTAACCACCAAAAGTGAGTCTTTTTTTCTTTGCTCATGAAGAGAAAAGATAGTATCTAAACTTTCCTCTTTAGCTGCTCCTATGAAGCCACATGTATTAACTATCAACACATCCGCAACGCTAGCATCATCAACTAATTCATAATCTTTCAGTCTTCCAAGCATCACTTCAGAATCAACAAGATTTTTATTGCATCCCAAGCTTACCAAGTATAGTTTTTTATTCATTATTTATCCATTATCCTTATTTCCTTATAATATCATATTTTGTTTAAAATTATAAAGATATTTCTAAAACTATATCCATAAATTATCTATTAATCTTGAAGTTAAGGGTTAGAGGAAGTTAATGGGGACAAAGTTAATGGAAGTTAATGATACTAGTCTCCATTTTTCCCATTTTTCTCCATTTTTCATTTTTCATTTTTCAAACTTTCATAGGTTATGGGTTGTCGCAGACCAGTTGAGAGTTTTAACATAGGAAAAACATGTGAACATAAACAAAGATGTCAATTTATTGAACGATAAGATTGTTCTAACTTTTAAATTTATTTAATAAACTCAACTATCTGTTGCATAGGTAATCTTAATTGTTCTGGTTGAGGATTTACTCTATATCCAAAAGGTAAAACCAAAGCTACTTGATATTTTCTTGTGTTCAAGTCTAAAATTTGCTCAACTTGACTTTTATAAAATCCTTCAATTGGGCAAGAATCAATTCCTATAAATGCAGCTGCTGTCATCATATTAGCCACTGCAATAAAGGTTTGATGGGATGTCCAGTTGTAAATATTTTCGTCGGAATTTAGAACATGTTTCAAGTGATCAGCATAAAGTTCTAAATAAAAATGAAGCTTCTCTTTTGGTATGCCCTTTTTTATGAATCTATTTTCGATTTCTTCAGAGTTTAATTTTACACTATCAATTCCTGCAAGAATTACCATGAGATGAGAGCATGATGTTATTTGAGCTTGATCTTTACAAGCAGGTCTTAATTTTATTTTTAATTCGTCATTTGTAATTACTATAAATTTCCACGCTTCCATACCAAAAGCCGATGGCGATTTTCTACCAGCTTCAAGTACATAATAAATATCGTCATCTGATATTTTTTTTGTTTCATCAAAAAGTTTACAAGCATGTCGAAAATTCATAGCATCAATAAATTCATTTTTCATCTAAGATCCTTTGTTTTTAATTGCCAAGTAAAAAGCTATATAAATATCTAAGTTTAAAGCCTCCTAGAAGTCTATATTGCTATTATATTTTAAGGCAGAACTAGCCTTATTTTCGTTTATATTGTTACCTTATCCAATCTGTTCACCTCCACAGTAGATTTCATCTGCTTGGACATAAAGTGCGGCTTTTGCTGTCATCTCTGGGTGTTTTACATGAACCCAGTCTACAACTGACTGATATTCTTCTCCTGCTAAATAGGTTTTAGCTATTCCTTTTATTTGGTATGATTTGTTTGTATCAGAATCTAAAACAACAAAGGCTAGCTTTTGGTTATTGTCAATATTTTTTCTCGTTTTTACAAATTTATTGTCTGCAATGATAATTGTTTCATCATCCTGATATTTCATATAGCTTATATACACAACATTAGGAACACCATTGCTGTCCACTGTGGCTATACAAGCTGTTTCAGCTTTATCAATCGCTATTTTTACTTCTTTTGGAAGTTTTGCCATTTTAATCTCCTGCTATTAAATTTTGTATGATTACATGAAGGTGTTTGTTATAACCATTCACCCCAGCCATTCACCCCTGTGAGTGAATCTCTATTTTTCCAAAAACCCAAAAATCAAGTTCAGGGTGTTCTGGCGCGGGATTTTTCAGATACCCAACGCCTTACACCCATAAATTATCTATTAATCTTGTGTTACCAACTTTGGCAGCAAGTAAGATTATACTCTGTTTTAATGAAATTTCATCTATTTTATTAAAATCTCTATCAACTATTTCTATATATTCAATCTCTAGACCATCTAGAGTTTCTTTCATTAACTTCTTTATTTTGCTGGCATTGAATTCTTTTTGCATAAGAGCTCTTGAGGCTATTTTTAGTGATTTTGAAATCTTTAAAGCTTCAATATTTTCCTCTTTGTTCAAATACACATTTCGACTAGAAAGTGCCAGTCCATTGCTTTCTCTTATGATTTCGCAAGGCACAATTTTTGTATCTATAAAAAAAGCTTCAATCATATTTTGTACAAGATAAAGCTGTTGAGCATCTTTTTTGCCAAAATATACCTGTGTTGGTTTTGTTATATTCAAAAGTTTTAAAACCACTCGTAAAACACCATCAAAATGCCCGGGTCTTTTTAAGCCTTCTAACATGTACCCTTGTTTATTTGGAGCTGATATTTTTGGCTCTATTTTTTCGTACATGTCAGCATTGCTAGGAATAAAAAGAACATCTACGCCAGCTAACTTACATATTTTTTTATCTGCTTCAATTCTATTTGGGTATTTGTCCAAGTCTTCACCAGGCAAAAATTGTGTAGGATTTACAAAAATAGAAACAATCGTAAAATCGTTATCTTTTATAGAATTTGTTATCAAAGACAGGTGCCCTTTGTGAAGAGCTCCCATGGTTGGAACAAATCCAATGTTACCTTTTAGTGTCTTTCTGTATTCTATTGTATCTTTTATATTGTCAAATATTTTCATTTTAGCCACTTTATAGTAAAATAAAATAATAGCTTATTTAGTTATTATTTAAATTAGACTGGCATTATATCAAAAAGGAAATAAATTTGGATAGTTATGAATATACAGAACTCTTGAAAAAACTCTCAATCAAAATTGACAATATAGCTCAAATTATAAAACCCAAAAGTATCAAAGAAAGACTAAAAGAGATTGAGCAAATTGAACAAAATCCAGTTTTTTGGGAAGATACAAAAGCTGCTAGTGTTATACAAAAAGAAAAAACTAAGATAAATGGCATATTGCACAAGTATATTGAAGCAAAGAAGACAGTGGATGATAGCGTAGATTTGTATGAAATGGCAAACGAAGAAAATGATGAAGATGCTATCAATGAACTCTATGGCGAAGCAGAAAATTTAGAAGATTTGATTACTAAACTAGAGATTTCTATGATGCTCAGCGGTGATGATGATTCAAACAATGCCATCATTAGTATTCACCCGGGAGCTGGCGGAACTGAATCTCAAGATTGGGCAAATATGCTTTATCGCATGTATCTTAGATGGGCGGAGCGAAATGACTTTAAAGTGGAAGTCTTGGATTATCAAGAGGGTGATGAAGCTGGTATTAAAGATGTGAGTTTTATCATAAGAGGTGAAAATGCTTATGGATATTTGAAAGTAGAAAATGGCATACATAGGTTGGTTCGAATCTCACCTTTTGACTCAAATGCAGAAACACATACGTCTTTTAGCTCTGTTATGGTGAGCCCTGAAGTGGATGATGACATAGA